>JBJKTB010000398.1:0-8965 GCA_046703345.1 Ignavibacteriaceae bacterium | reverse complement strand
GATATTTTCCTTTTACCTGAATCCTACATTAATGAAATACCTCTTAAAGTTAAAAGAGAAGTTTACACACTTTCAAACAGCGGCAGTGTGTTATCGGTGCTCGAGGTGCCTTCAATAAAGTACATGTACACTTTACGCGATTTTAAGATAGACGCGGCCGGAAATCTTTACCAGATGTTATAGACGGCGGACGGGATCTCCATAATAAAGTGGAGCGGACTGAAGGAATACAGTACTAACCAAATCAGTTATCCTCCGGAATATAATTACGAGCTTAATTACAACAACATCACTCCTGTAAATGAGCCGGCCGGAGCAATGCAGAAGACAGGCAGCATAGAATCGGTAAGCAGAACGGCCGCGCTTAGGATCGCCGAAAGCTACACGCTTTATAAATATAGCTGCACATCAAAAAATCTTGCGCCTAGTACGGTTAAAGGTCCCGACAATGATCTTGTACAGACGCCGGCATGGCTGATAGCGGGAAAGTACGCGAGGATACCGTACATGGGGGGAGGCTTCAGTACGCTGGCACAGTTTTCAAGCGGCATGCAGAACGGCCGTTACGCCGGCGATATAAATACAGCAGGAGTCTCTGGGTTTGCGGTAGGAGTCGACTGTTCGGGATTTGTAAGCCGGTGCTGGCAGTTAAGCTATCACTCATCAACAAGCATGATGCCGTCGATTACAGCGCAGTACGCGAGCTGGGACGATCTGAAGCCGGGAGACGCGATTCACAAAGTGGGGCACGTAAGATTATTCGTTGATAAAGCGCCTAACGGAGCGCTGCGCGTGATAGAATCTTCCGCGCGCGACTGGGATGTATCTTACTGGACCTACGCGCCGTCCGATCTATCAGCGTACACACCGCGATATTACACGGGAATGGTAAACGACTATACTTTCAATCAGCCGCTTCTTACAAGCGTAATAAACGGACAGGGAATCAAAACCATAGCATGGGAATGCGATACCGCCGGAGTTAAGGGATACAGGCTTTACAGATCCTTTGACGGGACTAACTGGAGCATGATAAAAAACGAAACTGAAATAACCGCTACAAGCGCTACTGACAGTACAGACGCGCCTGCTTACTACAGGGTATCAAGCGTCGCCGATAATCCGCCGTCTTACAGCGAAAGCAACTGGTCGAATGTGCTGGGAGCGGGAAACTCAGGCGGCGAGAAGAAAATATTAGTCGTTGACGGATTTAACAGGCAGACAGGCGACTGGAGAGGGAACGGCAGCACGTTTTCGGATCTATACGGCCGCGCACTGGCCGGTTTAAACTTGACATTCGAATCGGTTAAGAATGAAGAAGTAATTAACGGTACGGTAAATCTGAATAATTACGACGCGGTCTTCTGGATGCTCGGCGACGAGAGCACCGTCGACGAGACTTTCAGTCAAGCAGTGCAGACGCTTGTGAAAAACTATCTTGAAAGCGGCGGAAACCTTTTTGTATCGGGCAGCGAAATAGGCTGGGATCTTTCATACAAGGGGAGCAGCGGCGACAAGGATTTTTACGCGAATTATCTGAAAGCGGTGTTTATATCGGACGATGCTTTATCGAACTCAGCGGCAGGAGCGGAAGGAACCGCGCTCTCGGGGACGAATTTCCGTTTCGGGCAGGCTTACGAAATAGGATATCCCGACGCGATCGGCACTAACGGAGGGAGCACTATCTGCATGAATTACTCGAACGGCAAGGGAGCCGGGATAGAATACTCCGGCCAGTTCGGATATTCGGCTAAATCCGCAAAATTAATTTATCTTGGTTTCCCGCCGGAAACGACGGCTGACGATTCGTCATTCGACTCGATTATAAGTAAAGCTGTCGATTACTTCTTTTCCGGGGTTACCTCGGTTGACGGAAAGAATACGGCTCCTTACCAATTTGAGCTGGAACAGAATTATCCAAATCCATTTAATCCGGAGACCACAATCGGATATTCGGTTCCGGCCGCAGGCCGCGTGGTTATAAAACTGTATGATATTTTAGGCAAAGAGGTCACCACGCTGATCGACGGAAACAAGCAGGCCGGTCACTACAGTTTCAGTCTGGACGGGAGCCGATTGACCAGCGGAATATATTTTTACAGGATGGAGGCAGGCGCTTATAATATGACCAAGAAATTAATCCTTCTGAAATAAGGAAGATCTGCTTTAGTTGAATTTCGTACGAGGTTCGTAGGAAATTAATTATATTGATTAAATCTTTTTAAAATGATAAGTTATGTAAAGAACTTTATTTATATTAATTATGATAAAGATTGCATTATAAATTCGATGGGGCCTGATCTTTAGGGGGTTAAAATAATATTTAAATATAAGCGGGGAGAATATGAAAAAATTAGCGCTTCTTTTGCCGTTACTTTTTTTAATGGGGTGCAGTAAAGACAATCCTCTATCACCGGAAGAATTATCCAATCTTTCCTATCTGGGCGGAAACAATACGGTACGGGTTTATGAAACTACCGAATGGATGTTTAAGCCGAATACAGACATTCCGTATATAAAAATACCAGATTACTTAGCCGGAAGAATCACATTCGATACCGCGTTGAGCAATCAGGGAATTTACGCCGTATATAAAACTAGTGAAACATTAATCCCGTACAGCCAGGCGAATTCCGGTGAAGAAGGTCATATGCTGAAAATTTACAGCGAATCAAGAAATCTTCAGGTAGAAATCGACAATCTAAATAAAAACATAAAATACGATCCGGTAGGATTTGAATACACGGACGAGACAGAACTGATAGAGGATAAAAACGGCGTATACGAAAGAGTAAACGACAACAATGAAAATAAAATCCTTAAAAAGCCGTTATTCGTAGGGCAGAATTGGATACGCGAAAAAAGAACATACTTAAACGACGCGGGCGTCGCGGAGAGATTTCAGCAGGAATGCAGGGTAATCGGCAGAGAATACGTTGAGACGAAAGCCAGGAAATTTTACGCTTACAAGGTTCAGGTAACCGACGACTGGGTGGATTTGAATTCCAAGCTTGTTGAGAAATATGAATATTACGTACCCGGAGTAGGATTAGTATTATCCGAATCCGACGGCAACATGTATCAAGCCACCGCGGTCGGCAACGGCTCAACAACAATAATTTATGTAAGGATGAAGGAAAGAAAAGAACTGCTGAGTTATAATTTTAAATAATAATAAAAGTATTACGCGGGAACTAATTTAAAATATACGTTGAATTAAAATGTTATATTATCCGGATATCTAATTTTAAAAAAATTTCCGGAGCATCCAGATAAAAAACATTCGATATCATTTAGTCTTAGTCATTTTAATAAGCGTATTAATGACTGTAAAAGCGGGGGCGCAGACATCGCCGCAGCCTGACGCTGTGCCCGGCGCAAACAGAATAATCTACAATCTGGCGGACAGCACATATAATTTTTATCTCGATGCCGACCTTATTTACTCATTTCGAATATCATCACTAAACGGTACTCTAAATAACCTAAGATCATATGATTATTCGGGCTCCTGGTATTTGCCGAGCAACGCAGGGGGACCAATGGGCTTCCTTAGCGGAAAGATTGTTGAACCATGGGATGAAGGAGTTACATATCATCTTTTAAATTATAAACTGTACGCAAGTGATTCATTAAGTCTTCATTATCAGATGAATTACAATAGTGATTATTTCAGATATTATTACACGCTTCTGATATCCGGCCGCACACTCATCATACACGTTACCGCCGATCCTGAAGTACCGGATGAACATCTATACAACTGCGCGGGATTCGATCTCGACAGATGCGAGAACGCGATTAATCCGGAAGTGGTAAGAGTTCCGTATTTAACGTTGTTCAATCTTCTCAGCAGCAATGATATGTTCACTTCGATGTTTTTCGACTGGGAAACTACCAGTGCCTCCGAACTAAAACCGAAAACTCCCGATATTTATGATGTTACGATTGACGGCGTTAAGTCTTTTTCATCCAAAAGATTTTCGCAGACCGCATTATATAATCCTAAGACTGACGGAACGCGTAACATACTTGACGAGACAATTTATCTTACCACGTCTTCAAGCGCGGACGCGGTAATGCCTAATCTTGTAACTCCAGCGGAGCCTGCGGAAGATTATGAAAAATACAAAGATGAGATAGCCGACAGAACCGTAATAAGCTGGGGGCCGCCGTACACGTTTTTGAATAATCCGCCTGTCTGCAGCAATTATACCGTATCGTCGCTCGATCCGGAATATCAGCGGTCGATAAGAGCTTTCCCTGACGCTGAAATAAATTACGGCGGCGTAGTGTATTATAAATGCTTAAACCTTTTGAGCGATTTAGGTATTAAAGGTCTCGCGTTCATAATTCAAAATTACCAGAGAGCGGGCTACGACAGAGGGCTTCCCAACGTAATGCCTGCCAATACATTTGAGAACTGCGAATACGACTGCCTTTCGCAGGCGCGTAATGCTGACTCGGCAAAGAACGGTAATTCGGCGTTAAGCCATCTGCGCGCGGAAGCTGAGAGTAAAGGCTATATGCTGGCTCTTCACGAAAATTATGTTGACGCATTCGATCCGCAGATTCCGATAAACGGTTTTAATCTTGATGACTGCTCGTTAAATCCGGACGGAAGTTACAGACGTAATTACACTAATAACTGCGGCGACAAGTCATACGTTATTTCTCCGGGTTCAGCCGCGAAATATTTGAACAATTATTCTTCATTAATTAGCAGAGATATAGCGCCCGACTGGAGCTACCTGGATGTTCATTCGGCGATAGATCCTGCGGATGTTACCGATTACAATGCAGCTAGGCGGGGAGCTGGATTATTCAGATACGTACTTCAGCAGTACAGAAAACTGCCGGAGATATTAAGCAAGTTTTATAATGGGCCGGTTGAAGGCGAGGGGAGTTCAAAGGCAACTTTTTTATACGCCGGTTATTATCATGATCTCGAGGCGCGGCTTCATACGGCCGATTACAATATTTACGGCACAAGGACTCCACTTTTCGTTGATTTTGATCTTTATAAAATTCACGGCAGGTCGGCTCTTCACGGCGTAGGGCAGTATTATGTTTTTTACTCGCCAAAGCCGGGCGGAATAGACACTTTGGGTTACATGACGACGCCTCAAATGCTGAGATACATCGGATATGAACTGGCATTCGGGCACAGCGGGTTTATTACAAAAGTAAACATAAAAGATCAGACTATAAAAGATGCTGAAATAGAGTACAAGTACGTATATCCGGTACAGAAGCTCTATAAAAATTCTTCCCCGGCAAGTATTGTTTATTTTAAAGACGGGGCGGAGGTAGGGAATTCATCGGAATATATAAAGAGGTACCCCGACTACTGGAATATTGACAGTTCAAACTTCATGTCCCAGGTAAAAGTAACATATGAAAACGGCATAATCGTATATGTTAACGCAAGCATGAAATCTGTCTGGCAGATTACCCCGCCGGCTAACGGCAGTCTATATTACTATGACAAAAGCGGGATAAAATCGGACGGCGGTAATTTTACACTTCCTCCGTATGACGGATGGCTGGTTTATGTGCCGGATGGTTTGTGAGTGAACCGGGCCGTCATAATTTGTTCAAGCAGTAAACATGGATTAATATAGCTTTAAAGTGAGTTAATATACTACCCTTGCGACACCCCGATAAAATTATTTTACTGCTTATTTAATAATTTTAGCTCAGTAATATTACTCTTTTTAGGCGCTCAATTTATCAATAAAATGAACTCATAATCGTTTACACGGTAAGTAAAACTTACTAAACTGAATAGTTTTGAGGTAAATCAACAAAGGTTGAATTTATTTACCGGGCTGTATAGTTTTGAAAACATGGTAGTGAGTTATATTTAATTACTTTTCAGCGGAGACAATAATGAAATACAGAAAACTAGGCAAAACAGAAGAAAAACTTTCCGCAGTAGGTTTAGGCTGCATGGGTATGAGTCATGCCTACGGAACAGGCAACGACGAAGAATCGATTAAGGTGCTGCACAGAGCTCTTGATCTGGGCATCAATTTCTGGGATACGGCTGATATGTACGGAAAAGGAAGGAACGAAGAATTAGTCTCTAAAGTTCTCACTTCAAACAGAAACAAGATCTTTATAGCCACTAAATTCGGCTTCAGGTACAAGGAAGGGGAGTTTAAAGACATGAGCAGCGTATATTTAGACTGTTCTCCCGCTCATATTAAAGAAGCCGTTGAAGCGAGCCTGAAAAGACTAAAGATAGATACTATCGATCTATATTACGCGCACCGAATCGATCCTAATGTACCGGTTGAAGAAACCGTGGGCGCTATGGCGGAACTGGTAAAAGAGGGAAAAGTTAGGTATCTCGGATTATCCGAAGCATCGCCTGAATCAATCAGAAGAGCTTACAAGGTGCATCCTATCGCGGCGCTGCAGAGCGAGTATTCTCTTCTAACCAGAGATATTGAAAAAGAAATTATTCCTGTCTGCCGAGAGCTCGGCATATCTTTAGTGCCTTTCAGTCCGCTGGCAAGGGGACTAATGACCAACACGGTAAAGAGGGAGGAATTTCCGGAGAATGATTTCAGGAAGACGATTCCCAGGTTTGCGGATGAGTACTGGGAGAATAATATGAAACTCGCGGAAGGATTTGAGGCTCTCGCGAAACAAAAGAAGTGTACGGCGGCGCAGCTGGCGCTGGCGTGGGTGCTTGCCCAGGGAGAAGACATGATACCAATACCCGGAACAAAGAAGCTTAAATATCTGGAAGACAACGCCGGAGCAGCCGAGATTGTTCTAAGCGAAAGCGGTCTTAATGATATCGATGCACTAATGAAAAAATACCCGGATATTGGTCCAAGGTACAACAGCGGGACGATGAAGCTGGTAAATAAGTAACTGAAGTTACGCATACAGAATATTTTTATATGTAATCCGGATCCTTTGAAAATTGGAGTATAGGAATGATGTTTGAATATCCGCATTCCGCCGCTCCAATTTTTCTTTACACAAGAGAAAATTATTCTTCGCGCAGCATCAGAAGATAATATCAATTATATACGCAACGGATATTTATATATGAAAAAGACAGATGAAAAAAGAATCCTTATAACCGGTGCTACAGACGGCATAGGCAAGATAGCCGCGCAGAGGCTGGCCGATTTAAATGCGGAAGTCTTAATACACGGAAGGAACAGCGCGAAAGTAAACTCGGTTGTCGAAGAGATTAAATCAAAATCAGGAAATAATAAGATAAAGGGGTTTACCGCCGACTTTTCCTCTATCGCTGAAGTGCGCGGGCTCGCGAATGAGTTAACCGCGGAATATAAGGAACTGGATATACTCATAAACAACGCGGGAGTCGGTTTCTCGGATAAAGGGAAGAGCATTGACGGATACGAATTAAGATTCGCGGTTAACTACCTCGCGCCGTTTCTGCTGACTAATCTTCTTCTGCCGTTGTTAAAGAACGCCTCGCCGGCTAGAATAGTAAACGTAAGCTCCGCAGGCCAGTATCCTCTGGATTTTGATGACTTAATGAGCGAGAAGAAATTCGACGGAGTGAACGCGTACAGGCGCAGCAAACTTGCGCTTATTATGTTTACGATAGATTTAGCGGAGCAGGTTAAGAACCACAGTATAACGGTTAACAGTCTGCATCCCGGCACATATTTAAATACGAACATGGTCCGCTCGGCAGACATAAAGCCCTGGGGAGAGCCTGAGAGCGGAGCGGACGCGGAAATATATCTCGCGCTTTCCGATGAGCTTGATGGAGTTACGGGAAAATATTTCAACGTAAAGAAGGAAGCCGAAGCCGATCATCAGGCATACGACGCTGCCGCAAGAAAGCGGCTGCATGAAACTGCGCTTAAGCTGACAGGCTTAGTCTAATTAACCCTGGTGAGTGCTAAAAGTTTGAACCACAAACGCTTAAAAAATATTTATAAGCAATTAAGCAAGCGTCGTTCAGCAGAGGTCCTAAGAAATTCTTCAAATATAGTAAGAGATTCAGTCATCGTTTCATATTAATGTTACGTTCCTCAAATCGGCTTTATATCCTTTAAGCAGTGCATAGGTTACCTTATCCATCGAAGCTCCGTAGAACACTGTTTTCTTAACATCAGTTTTAAAAGAGACGTTAAGCAGAACAGAATTCCTGAAAGAAGTATTTTTAAGCGAAGAGTAATCGAAGCTGACGGCCGTTAATTTCATATTTTCAAAACTGATGTCGTTAAGGTCGGAATATTTGAATTCGGTATTATTAAGAACTGCCTGATCAAAAGCCGCGCCTTTCAGATTTGATTTGATGATTTGGCACGATGAAAGATCGGCTCCTTTAAAATTGCAGTTCCCCAGTTCGCAGGATTTGAAAGATGACCCCGTAAGGTTTGCGTTCGAGAAATCTGATTTCTTAAGGTCGCTGCTTTTGAAGGAGCTGCCCGAGAGATCAGAATTATGAAAATCCGATTTAGAGAGGCTGCTGTAATTAAACACGCCTGATTTCAGGTCAACCGAGTCGAGCTTCGACTCGTCGAGCGCGCTATGAGACAAATTCCAGGTAACCCTGCCGCGCAGTTCTTTAGTTTTATCGGAGATGCTTTCTATCAGCTCGGATATATCGCCGAGCGAATCGACCGTTCGACTGTAGGCATCCTCTTGGGTAATCCCGCCCGATACAAGGTCGTTAAACTTGTCGTTAAGGTTTGTAATAAGTTCTTCTTTTAACTCATTAACTCCGGTCGTATTTTCATACGGTTTAAAAATTTCCTCAACGTAATTATTTATTTTCGAATTATAGTCCATAAGAGCTCCGTAATTAAATTAATTTGTCAATTAATTGTTTAGCGTAATCCCAGTTCTTTTTGCTTTCTTTGTACCGACTTTTACCGGCCGAAGTAATCTTGTAGTATCTTCTTCTGGCGCCCTGAGTTTCGCTGCCCCAGTAAGAAGCGATCAGTCCGTCTTTTTCCAT
>JBJKTB010000397.1:0-6595 GCA_046703345.1 Ignavibacteriaceae bacterium | reverse complement strand
GTTTCTTCAAGATATTTGGAGTAGTCCTCAACAGCCGAATGAATTATCCGTCTTAAGCTGAAGTCGCCGATATTTTTTGTCTTCAGTTCCTTCGGAATTCTGTAGAAGGGAATTATCTTGCCGGTATTTAGGAAGCTTCTCGATTCATCCTCGGTTATTTTATCGAAGTCAGGATGAACGAACTGCATGTTGCCGTACTTGGAAGTATTCGGCTTACCCGAAACCGCGTAAATATCTCCCTGATTAAAGACGGTGTAAAAATATCTAATACCGTGGAACCAGACGCACTCGAAAAATCCCGTGGAGTCGCGCATCTGTACTTTGAGAAGCTCGGTTCTTCCGAACTTTATTTTTTCTTTATCCTCGACGCGGGCTATAACGGTAAGCTCGCCGTCGTAGCCGTTCATCAAATAACCGTATGCTTTAGCCGCGTTAAGAGTTGTTGTTCTGTCGAGATGACGCGAGGGGAAATAGAAAAGAAGATCCCTAACCGATTTAATACCGATTTTGGCGAAAGATTCCGCGCGTCTCGGTCCTACCGATTTTATAAACTGCACCGAACGGCTGAGTATGTCTTCTTTTCCCGAATTCATTTCAATAAAATAATCGAAGAGTAATGAAATTACAATAAGTTAGAAGTTCAAAATTTTCTTGCTTAAATTTAGGAAGATTTTAATTTTGAATTACCGGTATTTCCTGCATGCGTGAACGGAATGTTCGAAATTCAGGCCGGCACCTGCATCAAAAATAAATTAAAGGTGAAAAATTGGATTGGAAAAATCTTTTATCAAGAAGGCTCATCTGCGAAGATAAAAAAAACGAAACCGCTTTAAGCGACGGACGCAGTCCCTTCCAGCGTGATTTCGACAGGATAGTTTTCTCATCCGCTTTTCGCAGACTTCAGGATAAAACTCAGGTATTTCCTATGCCTGAGAGCGATTTCGTTCACAACCGTCTTACGCACAGCCTTGAAGTATCGTGTGTAGGCCGTTCGCTAGGAACACTGGTCGGCCAGAGAATAATTGAAAGACATAAAGAACTGAAAGGATATACCGGTTTTCATTTCGGCGAGATAGTTGCAGCATCGTGCCTTGCGCACGATATTGGCAATCCTCCTTTCGGTCACTCCGGAGAGGACGCCATTTCGGAATACTTCAGGAGCGGGCAGGGAAGAATATTTAAAAATGATCTCGATGAAAAACAATGGCGGGATCTTACGAAGTTCGAAGGCAATGCGCAGGGCTTCAGAATTATGACCCGTCTTCAAAATCCTAAAATAAAAGGCGGATTAAGATTAACCTGCGCCACGCTGGCGTCGTTTACAAAATATCCGAAGGAATCTTTTACGGGAAAAAAAGAAACCGAGACTTCCGGAAAAAATAAACTGTATAAAAAGTTCGGCTTCTTCCAGGCAGAAAAAGAATTATTCAGAGAGGTTGCCGAAAGTACCGGACTTGAAAAAAGATCCGGTTCAAATAATTACATTTGGTGGCACCGCCATCCTCTCGCGTTTCTGGTGGAAGCCGCCGACGATGTCTGCTACAGGATAATGGATCTGGAAGACGGGTTCAGGCTCGGGCTTCTTTCTTTTAAAGAGACCGAAGAACTTCTGATTCCTTTTACGGAAAATAAAAAACTGAACGCATACAGACAGAGGGATGAAAACGATAAAGTCGGATATCTCCGCGCAAAATCGATTAGCTCCATAGTAAGCAACTTAGCGGACGCATTTATGGATGAGGAAGAAAAAATTCTTAACGGAAAACTGGATAACGATCTGATATCCGGGATTCCTAACGGAGGTCTGCTTGAAACCATAAAAGTCATTTCTTCTAAAAAGATTTATTCGTATAAAAGTGTTGTCGAGCGCGAGGCCGCCGGATACGAAGTTCTGGGAGGACTGCTGGAGGCATTCGTCTCCGCGGTAAACGAAGCCGCATCGGGAAGCCTGTCGCCGAAAGGGAAAACACTCATCAAGCTTCTGCCGAAACAGTTCCTCGGAAGCGGTGAGGAACCTGACGAAGATCTTTATACAAGACTTTTGAAGATAACTGATTTTGTTTCGGGTATGACTGACGGTTACGCGGTATCACTTTTTAGAAAGATTAAAGGAATATCACTGCCGGGGAGTTGATTTTTTCCCTTTGAAGAATTCTGCTCATTCCATTTTCATGTCTCTTGTCATCAAGTCGGTTGTTGCTTTTACAGGGTCTTTATCTTCAAATAAAATTTTATAGACTTCGTCTGTAATCGGAGTTTCCACCACAAACTTTTTAGAAAGCTGCGAAGCGGATCTGCTGGTGTCAACGCCTTCGGCTACCATATCCATTGATTTTAAAACTTCCTTCAGTTTCTTGCCGGCGCCTATTTGCTCGCCGACGTATCTGTTTCTGCTGTGGCGGCTCATGCAGGTAACTATAAGATCTCCCATGCCCGACAGTCCGGAGAACGTTTCCGGAGCGGCGCCCATTGCAACTCCCAGCCTGGCAATTTCGGCAACGCCTCTCGTCATAATTGCGGCTTTTGTATTGTCGCCGAACTTTGCGCCGTCTATTATTCCAGCACCGATAGCAATAACGTTTTTAAAAGAGCCGCCCAATTCAACTCCGAGAATATCGGTAGAAGCGTAAACTCTGAAGTAAGATGTTATGAATGCGCTCTGAATCGATTTTGATGTTTCAATGCTCGGTGAAGCAGCGACTACTGCCGTAGGAATTCTTCTGCTTACTTCCTCCGCGTGGCTCGGGCCGGAGAGCACGCCTACCTGTTCGCTCTTTAACTGAGGGAAAACTTCTTTAAGCATCTGCGACATAGTGAGAAGCGAAGTTTTTTCGATCCCTTTTGCAACGCTTGTCAGAATCGAATTTTTAATTTCAGAAAAATCGACCTTCTTCATAACGTTCCTGAGAAATTGAGAAGGCACCGCGAGAACAAGCATGTTCTTATTGTTAACCGTTTCGTCCAGGTCGTGGGTTATTTTAATTTCACGCGGAATTTTTATGCCGGGAAGATATAAATTATTTTCTCCCGTTTTAGCGAGAATTTTGGCGTAGTGCGCTTTATATTCCCAAAGGGTTACTTCGTGGCCGTTATAATGAAGCAGAACAGCAAGGGTTGTGCCCCAGCCGCCGGCTCCTAAAACAGAAATTTTCATGGATTAATTTATGCTTTTTTCTTTTTTGAAAAGCTAATTTTATGTTCACTGCCGTTAAGCAGACGAACAACATTTTTACGGTGAGTAAATATAACAAGCAGCGAAACAAATATTACAAAAGGCAACAGAGTACTATACCCGGGAATATTCACGTTGAAAACATTCTCTCTAACAATAAGTGTCAGCGGAACCGCGATGGCTGCCAGTATGGAACCAAGTGAAACGTATTTTGAGATTGATACAACAACTACAAAAATACCGATTGCCACCAGCATATCTACGGTTGTTATCATAAGCAGCATACCGAGAGCGGTCGCAATACCTTTGCCTCCCCGGAATCCCGCAAAGACAGTCCAGATGTGTCCAATAACGGCGGATATGCCGGCAATTATCTGAACTAAAGTAAAATCATCAAATGGCGTTACGTTTGCAAAAGGCATTGAACCGTAATGAAGCCTAGCTACAACTACAACAGCCAGAACGCCTTACATTGCATCGAGAAAAATTACGAACATGCCGTGCTTCCAGCCCAATACGCGCATAACGTTTGTACCGCCGGCGTTGCCGCTGCCGTAATTTCTTATATCAACACCCTTAACGGCTTTTGTCACGATGATACTGGTCGGTATTGAACCGATCAGATAAGACAGTATAATTATTGTTGCAAGTAGAAACATATTAAAACCGAAAAAATTCAATGTTGCTTAAGCTAAACATATTAGAGTAAAAATTCAATGATATTTAGCATCTGAAAATTAAGTTGTTTTAAGATGCGGGGAAACGGAATACCCCATTTAATTATCGAAAGAAAACTCTAAATGTTTAGATAAAGGAAAATACAGAAAGATTCAAAAATTAAGATTATGCTTTGAACGGTTCACTACTGCGGCTTAATTCGTTTATTTTAGAAGTTTTTTCAGCAGTTCTATGTCTTCTTTGGTTGTAACCTTAAAATTAAGCAATGAACCCTCTGCAAGATTTACCTTTTTACCAGTTCTTCTAATCAGCATAGACTCGTCGGTTCCGTAAAACTTGTCGGCGTAAGCCTTTTCCATCGCCTTAAGCAGATCGCCGTAAGAAAAAATTTGCGGAGTCTGAACCTGGTAGATTTCTTCTCGGTTGAGATAAGTGCGTACGGAATCTGCGGCCTTAACAAGCGTATCTTTTGTTTTCAGACAAACGAGCGCATTGCCTTTCTCTTTTGCTTTTTGTACTGCTGAAGTTAAAATTTTAGAGGGAAGCAGCGGCCGGGCAGCGTCATGAACTGCAATCAGATCTTCTTTATTAGCATTAACCGATTTCAGCGCGTTGAATACGGAATCCTGGCGTTCTTTGCCTCCGCGGACAATCCCGCTGATTTTGGAAAGTTTATATTTAATCCGGAGCTTTTCAATCAGCGGAATGTATTCATTGCTCGCGGATATTACTATCTCGTCGATAAGTTTATTACGCTGAAAAACGTCGAGCGTATAAACTATAAGCTCTTTACCGTAAAATTTTAAATACTGCTTAGGAGCGGCGAAACCGCTCCTAAGACCTTTACCCCCTGCAGGTATAATTGCTATCGTTTTCATAAGATAAGCATTGCGTCGCCGTAGCTCAGGAATCTGAAGTTCTCTTTCAGAGCTTTCTTGTATGTCTTCATCATAAAGTCCGTTTCAGCGAAAGCGCAAACAAGCATAAGCAGAGTTGATTCCGGCTGATGGAAGTTTGTAATTAGCTTATCGGTGATTTTAAATTCGTAAGGAGGATAAATAAATTTATCCGTCCATCCGCTGTTTGCCTTAACCAAACCGTCTGCAGTAACGCTTGTCTCAAGCGCTCGGCAGGTGCTTGTGCCTACCACAAATACGTTGTGCTTGGACGTGATTGATTTGTTGATGGTTTCAGCCGACTTTGCGGTTATCTCGTAGTATTCGGAATCCATCTTATGCTTCGTCAGATCCTCAACTTCTACAGGTCTGAAAGTGCCCAGGCCGATGTGCAGAATAACCGGAACAATTTGAATCCCTTTCTTTTCTATCTTCGCCATAAGTTTCGGAGTAAAATGAAGTCCGGCCGTAGGCGCGGCTACAGCGCCGTCCACTTTAGCGTATACGGTCTGATAGTTTTCTTTGTCTGACGCTTCCGGCTCTCTTTTAATATACGGCGGTAGCGGCGTAAGCCCGATCTTCTCCACAGATTTAAAAACGTTTCCCGGCTGGTTGAATCTTACGGTTCTTCCTCTGGAAGTCGTATTATCGATTACTTCGCACCAGAGCTTGTCGTTGAAGTAAATTTTATTTCCGATTCTAACCTTCCTTGCCGGATCAACAATTACGTCCCATATACATTCTTCGGCATTAAGTTCTCTAAGCAGAAATACTTCAATCTTAGCGTTAGTCTTCTCTTTCTTACCGTAAAGTCTTGCCTGGAAGACCCGCGTTTCGTTAACTACCAAGACATCGCCCTTTTCCATGTAGTCCACAACATCGGAGAATGTTTTGCTTTCGCTTTCCTGAGTCTCCCTGTTTAAGACCATTAGTTTCGATTTATCGCGGGGCGAAACCGGATATTTCGCTATAGCGGTCTTGGGTAAGTTATATTTGAAGTCTGATAATTTCATTCTTCGTTACCTCTTATATGTGTACAAATTAATTGAGGGGCGGCAGCTCCGCCCCTGTCGATTATCGTTGTTTAATGATTATTTTTTCTTCGCTGCTTTTTTCTTCGCAGGCTTTTTCGCTTTTGACGGTTTTGCGGAAGCCATTTCCTTAACCACTGCTCTTGCTGCCGCTAATCTTGCGATAGGCACTCTGAATGGAGAGCAGCTTACGTAATTCAAACCGGTACGATGGCAGAACTCAACCGAAGCAGGCTCGCCGCCGTGCTCGCCGCAGATACCTACTTTAAGCTCTGGGCGGGTTGAGCGTCCTTTTTCGGTTCCCATCTTAACAAGCTGGCCTACGCCGTTCTGATCGAGTACTTCGAACGGATCGCTCGGCAGTATTTCGTTCTGAACGTAAAGCGGCAGGAATTTTCCGGCGTCGTCTCTGGAGAGACCGAAAGTTGTCTGCGTAAGATCGTTTGTACCGAAGCTGAAGAACTCGGCGCCTTCCGCTATCTTATCGGCGGTAACTGCTGCGCGCGGGAGCTCGATCATTGTTCCTACCATGTAGGAGATCTTCTTTCCTTTTTCCTGCATAACTTCTGAAGCAACTCTTCTTACGATCTGCTCCTGGAATCTGAACTCTTTAAGATCGCCGACAAGAGGAATCATTATTTCAGGTTTTACCTTGATGCCCTTTGCGGCAACATCACATGCGGCTTCCATTATTGCGCGGGCCTGCATTTCGGTAATTTCAGGATAAAGAATTCCCAAACGGCAGCCTCTGAAACCGAGCATCGGATTGAACTCGTGAAGGCTTTCGATTTTCTCTTTCAGCTTTTGAACCGGGATGT
>JBJKTB010000396.1:0-6943 GCA_046703345.1 Ignavibacteriaceae bacterium | reverse complement strand
GAATACGATAAGGAGCTGGTATTTCGTAAAGCCGGAGGCGGAAGGAAAAACTGATGCTGCAAACGGTAACATGGATGAAGTTACTGAGAGTACCGCCGGCGATACTTTAAAACTTCAATCAATGCTGAATGAAATACTTGAAGGAGCCTTTGAGCTTTTCGGGATGAAGCATTTCGATGAGGCTCTTGACGTGCTGCGAAAATCGGAGTCAGCATTTTATAGTCAGGAAAGTGATGAATTAATTTCGGCGTTCGAGAATATGCGGGGGTTTAATTTTCTCGGAATAAACGAAAAAGAAAAAGCGAGGGAGTGTTTTGAGAAGGCTCTGAACATGAATCCTTCCTCATCGCAGGCCTGCGCAGGGCTTGGCGAGATATTGTATTTAAATGGCAGCGATAAAGACGCAAAAGTAATGTACGAATACGCTGTTAAGAACAATCCTGAAAATCGGTTCGCCACGGGAGGACTTGAGAAAGTGAACAGAATTCTGAATCTGCCATGGAACCACAACTCATTGATGTAGATATGGCGGAGCGTCCCAAAATAAGCGTGAGCATGATCGTCAAGAACGAAGAACGGTACCTACGCGGATGTCTGGAGTCAGTAAAATCGGCGGCGGATGAGATAGTTATAGTGGATACCGGCTCTTCGGACGGTACAATTAGTATAGCTGAGGAATACGGTGCTTCAGTATACAATTACGACTGGAGTGATGATTTTTCCGCTGCTAGAAATTACGCGCTGAGCAAATCTAGCGGAGAATGGATTTTATATCTGGACGCGGACGAGAGGCTTTCGGAATCTTCGTTACTTGAGCTAAAAAGATTAACTGCAGACGACAGATCAGCAGGATTTAAGTGTACGGTAAAAAGTCTCGATCATAAACGCGGCAAGCCTCATCAAATGAGATACGTAAGACTCTTCAGAAACGGAAAAGAGATCAAATTTACAGGACGGGTGCATGAGCAGATAGAGAGTTCGCTATTAGCCGCCGGATACAAAGTACTTGGCTCTGATATAGAAATCCTTCATTTGGGGTACAATGTTGAGGAAGAAGAGGTCTTAAGAAAGGCAAGAAGAAACTTAAAACTTCTTCTTGAAGATTATAAAAAAAGTAATTCGCCTTACGACGCATTTCAGCTTGGGAACACTTACAACATCTTAAAAGAATATGATACAGCCCGGGAATATTTTGAAGAAGCAACCGGGAGTTCTTTATTGAAAAGCGAGTACAGAGCATACGCTTATTTAAACCTGTCGGATTACGAGTTAAAAAATCATAATCTCGAGAAAGCGTTAACATTCGCAGAAGAAGGCTTAAGTCTGGATACTGGCGGAGTATTGCTGAATCTTCTAGCAGCGGATATAAATTTCAGGTTAAATAAAGGCGGTAAGGCGGTTCAGCACTGCCGGGAAGCTTACCGGCTGAATAGAGAACTGAATTCCGGCTTAAATAAGTCCGATCTGGCAGTAGAATTAAAACCTGAAGCTATACTTTCGAAGGGAATTTATTATTCACTGTTAACCGGCAGCGGAGACTCCGCAGATTATTTCCTTAGTGAGTTTTGCGCGGAGGACAAAAAATTATGCGAATTATTGAAGAATATTTTAGATCAAAAAAAAGTACCGGAAATAATGCCCGTACAGCTAGAAGAAATGATCACTGATGACAGTCTCGATCTTTTTTTATTAATATTAGAGAATTATAACGATAAAGCTTCGGCACTTGAAATTTTAAACAAACTAAATAAAAAATTTGAAGGTAGCTCGAAGTTTCATAAAACGCTGGGAGTATTATACTCCGAAAACAAATTGTTTGATGATGCCGTGAGAGAGTTCAGAATATCGCTTAGAGCCGAAGTTAAAGATCCTTCGGCGATATTTTATTATATATCAGTTTTGATAGAGAGTAATAAATATCAGGAAATTCCCGATTTATTAATATTCGCCGAGAGAGAATTTTCAAACGTGCCGGAATTTAACCAAAGATTCAAGATACTAAAAGAGAAGCTTAAAGGAGTATTAAAAGTTTGAAAAGGCCGAGGTTTCGGAATTATGGAATGATGGAGTAATGGACGGCGAAGTACAAATGTTAATTAAATTATAAATCATACGGAAGGTAAATGAATACTAGTTATCAGGAAGCGGTGAAGCATTTTAATCAAAAAGATTATAAATCAGCTGAGGAAATATTAAGCAATCTTAAAGAGCAAGACGGCGCTAATCCTGACGTTTTATATTTTTTAGCCGTTATTAAATCGATAATCGGTGATTTTAAAGGAGCCGAAGAGCTTTACAGAGAAGTAATAAATTTAGAGCCGGACCATAATGAAGCTTATTATAATCTCGCTTTATCTCTTCAAAACCTGGGTAAATATGAAGAAGCATTAAAATATTATAATACCGCACTGGAATTCAATCCTTTCTTATCGGAAGCTTACAACAACATCGCACTGATATATAAGAACGCAGGCAAATACGGGGAAGCCGAAGAAGCATTTAATAAAGCCTTAAAATTCAACCCCGGTAACACAAGCGCAATGAGCAATCTATCGAGTCTGAGTTTTAACGAAAAAGATTCCTCCGAATACAGGCAAGGTTACGAACTTTTCTGCAAGGGAAAGTATGTAGAGGCGAAGCTTATAATGTTGAAACTGCTTGAAAAAAGTCCAGAAAGTATAAATATTCTTAAATCAACAGCCATTATTTATTACCATCAGAACGAATACGAAAAATCAGCGGAGTATTATAAAAAAATATTAGATATTGACAGTGACCACGCAGAAGCAGAATACAGCTTAGGCGTATGCTACCAGGGGATGGAAAATAACGAGAAAGCCTTAGCGCATTATAAAAGAGCCGTAGAATTAAAGGAAGATTACGTTGAGGCTTACAATAATATTGGATTGATATATAAGGAGCTGAAAAACACCGCAGAATCGGAAAAATATTATTTGCTGGCATTGAAATATAATGCTGATTTCTCGAATGCAATAATTAATCTCGGGGGAATATGCGCAGATCGCGATGATTTTGATAACGCGCTAAAATATTTTCACAGAGGGCTTGAATTATTAGTAAATGAAGATAAAGAAGTCAGAATTATTTCTATGGCATACACAAATATAGGAGTGATTTATTTCAGAAGGAAAGCAATTGAGGAAGCGATAAGGTATTTCAGGAAGGGAATAGAGATAGACCCGGCAAACCTAACGGCTCATTACAATCTTGCCGAAGCTTTTCTTGTAACAGGGCATTTTGAGGAAGGATGGGCGGAATACGAATGGAGAAAGAAAAGAAAGGAGTTCGGAAAGAGGAAATTTGAAAAGGAATTAAAAAGTGGTTGTGATTTGCGGGGTAAAAGGGTATTGGTATTCGCGGAGCAGGGATTAGGGGACGCGATACAGTTTATCAGATATCTTCCTATGCTGAAGGAAAAGGGATGTTTTATAATTTTTGAATGCGGCAAGGAAATGCAAGAGCTGCTTCATGGGTTTGAAGGAATAGACGAAGTTATTGAAAGGAGCATAACAAGAACACCAGATATTTATTACGACTATGAGATACCTTTATTAAGTCTTCCGCTTTTCTTCAGTACAAATTCTGAAAACATACCTATGGCTGTACCTTATTTAAAAGCTGATCCGAAATTAAAAGAACACTGGGCGCGCAACATTAGCGGTACAAGTAATATTAAAGCAGGCATTGTATGGGCGGGTAATTCTAATCATCCCAATGACAGGCACCGTTCCGTAAGGCTTCAGAAGTTGTCATCCTTATTTTCGCTGGAGGGGATAGAGTTTTACAGCATACAAAAAGGAATTCCCGAAATACAGGTCAAAGATTATCAGCTTCTGGTAAAGGAACTGGGGGACGGGATAAAATCCTTTGCGGACACGGCGGCTATAATAGAAAATCTTGATTTGATTATAACTGTTGATACCTCCGTAGCCCATCTCGCGGGCGCGCTGGGAAAAGAGACATGGGTCTTGCTGCCATATATGCCAGACTGGCGATGGATGCTTGAGGGTGAACGGACAAAATGGTATCCGACAATTAAATTATACAGACAACCTAAATTCAGGGACTGGGATTCGGTTTTCATCAAAGTAAAAAAGGACTTAATTGAATATGCAAAGAAGAGACACGGCGGAAAGATGATAGAGGAAAGCCGTCAGAGTAATAAACCCGGATTAAAGCTTTACTTGGGCTTAACCTCAGGAGAGAATTTCGGCTGGGGAGTATGCAGTAAATACCTGAAAAAAGAACTATCCCGGAAGCTGGAGATAATAAATATTGATGAGCATGAAGAGCTGATAAGAGCAGGAAATGTTGACGGTACAGTTTTTCACGCGTTAAACAATCATGATTTCAGCGGGCTTTACCCTGTGCGAGGTAAAAAGAACATCGGTTATACCTTCTTCGAATCGGAGTTAAGCGGACTAGCCGTAAGAAACGCCGCGAATTATGATATTGTACTTGGCGGATCCTCGTGGAACGAGCAGAAGCTGAGGGAGAGAGGAGTGGAAAATACCGGCGTACTGATTCAGGGAATTGACCCGGAAATCTTTTACCCGGGAGAAAAAATTAGAAGTAATGATCTCTTCGTTATCTTTTCAGGAGGAAAATTTGAACTTCGAAAAGGGCAAGATTTGGTACTAAAAGCAGTAAAGATACTGCAGCAAAAGTATAAAGACATAATACTTATAAACACGTGGTACAATTTATGGCCGGAAACAATGAACTCGATGAGCATATCCAGACATATAAAATACGAATACAAGGGAGAGACCTGGAAAAATTTTATGGTCAATCTCTGCGCTATAAACGAGCTTGACGGCAAGCGGATTTTTACCTTGCCAATTACACCAAATAATAAACTGCGAGAACTTTACCTGAGCTCGGATATCGGTCTTTTCCCTAATCGATGTGAAGGGGGCACTAATCTAGTACTTATGGAATACATGGCGTGCGGCAAGCCGGTAATAGCCTCATATACGAGCGGGCATAAGGACATACTTACGGAAGAGAATTCGATAAGACTCGAAGATATGCATGAGTTCAAACTTTTCGATGAGAACAAAAATTTAATAGCAGACTGGGAAGAAGCCGACATAGACGAGATAGTAGCAAAACTGGAATACGCTTATTTTAACAGAGAAAATATAAAACAAATAGGATCGAACGCAGGGGAATTCATGAAGGGTTACACCTGGAAGGATTCGGCGGAAGCGCTTATGAAGTTTGTTTAAAATATTGTGCAACTCAACCAGCGCCGATAATTTTTATTCTGTGTGTAAAAATCAACTTGGCTAATAATAGCCAGCACTCTCCAAAAAATGTTGAAATATGGCTTGTATTTCAGACATCCCTCTGGTATAAATTTAGATCATTATTTTTACAAAAATATTTTCATGGCAGATAAATATAATCATTCCGCTGTAAAAGCAAAGAAGATCTATATTTATTCATAGAAACCCAAATACTGACTTATAAAATAACAGGAAAAAAATGGATAATAATCAGATTGCCGGAAAAACTGACGGTCAATTACAACACGGTATAGAAGCGTCGAAGAAGACACGAAGTTTTGTGATACCTGTATTGGATATGTCTCCTGCAAGTCCATATAACATAGTAAAACTACTTGATGATTTAAAGTACGTACCGGGTGAAGTAATAGTAGTTTTCAATTCAATAGAAATGGCAGAGCAGTTAAAAGACCATCCGCGAATTGATTATTACGCCGCGATGAAGAAAAACGTCGGTGTATCAAGGGCATGGAATATCGGAATTAACATGTCGCAGACGCCTGTAACGTTTGTGATGAACTCTGACCTTCACATAAGCGGGGAAACTGTAGAGAACCTTGAGAAATATCTTTTAAGTCTTCCGGAAGCTGCAATAGTAGGACCTCAAGGATCTTTCTTTAATTTCGAGCAGGCAAAAGATATAGCTTATTTTTCTAAAGGTACATTTACTTCTCCTATGGTTGTAGACGCGGTATCCGGTTTTTTGTTTGCTATTAAGACGGAGTTGTTCAACAGCGGGGTGGTAAAATTCGACAACCAGTACACGCCGTGTTATTTTGAAGAATGGGACATGGGGCTTCAGATAAAGCAGCAAGGCCTGAAATCTTACATAGTGCCGGTAAACGGATTTGAACATGAATGGAGCGGATCAATTAGAGCATTAAGAAAGATAAATTATTACGACAAGGAAGAGACGGCCGGTGAAATTATTGAACGTAACAGAAAGCTTTTCTGGAATAAGTGGAAAGGGATATCTATTCTTGAAGGCAATGAAGATATGCTCCTAGAAAGCAATTTAAAGGACATGCTTTTGGATGCGGCTTTAAAAAAGGACTCAGAGGGCGAAATTGAGGACGCGGAAAAACTGTATAAGAATATTTTAGGTGAATATCCCGATGACTTAAACGTCTTGGAAAAACTGGGACTGCTATTATACAAATCAGAAAAGTTAGAAGAAGCTTTGAGTATTTTTGAAAGGATTGAGAAGATAAATCCAGGATATAAATTAAAAGGAATTTCATCACAACAGACAATTCTGTGTAATGAAAAAAAATACGACGGTAATATAGAGAAAAATCAGGTTAAATATAACGAGGACTGGTATTCAGATGATCAGATTAAAGAATTGGTAAGAATGTACAAGAAAGCGGAGAATCTGAAAGGAGATATAATAGAAATAGGATGCTGGGAGGGAAAGAGTACCGTAGCATTAACGAATGCCTGCTACCCGGAAAAATTAATTGCTGTTGATCATTGGCGTGGAAATTTAGCAGAAGGCGAGCAACATGTATCTGTTCAGATAATTAAAAACAGAGATGTATATTCTATATTTTTAAATAATATGAATAACATGACAAAAGGCAATTTTGAAATAAAGAAGCAAGACTGTTTCGAGTTCCTTAAAGGATATT
>JBJKTB010000395.1:0-4684 GCA_046703345.1 Ignavibacteriaceae bacterium | reverse complement strand
ATTCAACTGGATTGAGGAGCACAGCTACGATCCTGAGTACGGCGGGTATTTCCAGTTCATGACAAGAGAAGGGAAGCCGTTTAAAGACGGTTACCGCGGAGTTCCTCCTAAGGACCAGAACAGCATGATCCATCTTCTTGAAGCCTATACTGAGTTATACAAAGTATGGCCTGATGCTATACTTAAAAAGCAGCTCGGTTCCTTGCTCAAGCTTGTAAGAGATACTGTAGTCGGAAGCAAAAGATATATGACGTTATTCTTTACGCGGGACTGGACAGCTGTATCCTACAGGGATTCGAGTTCGGAGAACATTAAAAAACATATAGAGCTGGATCATATATCTTTCGGCCACGATGTTGAAACGGCATATTTAATGCTAGAAGCGTCGGACGCGCTGGGAATCAAGAACAACGCCGAGACGATAGAGATAGGAAAACAGCTTGATGATTTCGCACTAAAATACGGCTGGGATAAAAAGCACGGCGGAATTTACGACGGCGGTTACATCTTTAAAGGGAATAAAGATGTAACAATAATAATGAAAACAAAACAGTGGTGGAGCCAGGTAGAGGCGCTCAATTCATTTTTAATGATGTCTCAATTATTCCCTGAAGATCAGAACAACTACTACGATAAATTTCTTGATCAATGGAAATATATAAAGACATATCTTATCGATGAGGAACACGGCGGCTGGTACTGGAATAGCATAGATACCGATCCCGGATCGGTCAAATCACCGAAGTCTACAATATGGAAAGCTGATTATCATACATCGCGCGGAATAATTAATTGTATTAAAAGGCTGAAAGAATCCCGCAGATAAACTTATTACCGCCTGAAGAAGAAATAAAAGCATTGAGTATAAACCGTTTATCTTTATGATAATTTTTATCAAAAAGATAAGATGTTTATTCATCCGCGCAGCGAAAAATTATTATAAATTAAAAATATTAAAATAAATAATAAGCCGATTCTGGCATTATTTGTGTGGATACCGTAAAGAAGATGCTGAAAGCAAGATATCAATTCAGCATTCCCAAATAAAATTTACTTTTTAATTCCGCTTAAAGCTACAGAAAATATTTTACGGTATTAATTAAAAAATGAAACTGAACGCCGTTTCAAATAGAGCTCTTAATCCATTGCAAAAAGTTGCCTCTTCAGGTAAAACAGGTGATGAATCCTTTCATCGAACAAATTCAAAACGCAAAATATGATGAAAAGAATTTTGCTGCTGTCGATCGGATTATTTTTATTGACGGGAAGTTCCGGCGCGCAGGTCATATTCAATTTCGATACTCCGGGCAGCCGGGATAATTTCATAATAGCTGATGCAGTATCAGGCGGAGGAACCGCACTTGATTCACTATACCAGGCCGCTGATCCAACCAAGAGAAGTCCCGGCATGCTGGTGATGCATTTAAATTTTACGCACAACGACAAAGGCGCTTGTATACGGAGCGGTATAATAGACCCGGCAGGAGCGCAGGTTATCACTTACTGGATTTATATCCCGTCAGGTTACAATATCCCCGATAGTATTCTGATCAGCTTATTCGCGCAGGACAATATAAACGGCGAACGTGTGTATTCGGATACATACGCCAAAGACATACCCAAGGGCGCCTGGTATCCGCTATCCTTGTTCATTTCGCAAAAGAATCTCATCGATCCGAAGTTCAATATTAAGCAAGGAAAAATAAATCAGACCGGAATAATAGTAAGTAATTCTCATGCGCCTGCCGTACAATGGGCGGGATATATTTATATAGATCAGGCGGTGCTTGTAGGAGCAAGGCCATCTTTGTACGCTGATTTCAAGACCGGGGTATCCGGATTTACTTCAAGCTGGAATAACGGATGGACAACATCGGTCTCGCAGATAACGGGACCTATGGCTGACAGCACCGGCATTCTTAAATTCAGTTTAAGCAACGGGGGAAACAAGACTGCAGGAGCGGCCGTAGGCATAGAACCTTCGGGCGGGTATAACGCAGCGTCGTATAATTTCCTTGTATTTTGGATTTACGCAGATACAACACTTCCGGACAGCGCATACATGCAGGTATGGGCGCAGGATAATAATTTGTGGAACTGGCCCGGGCCAAGAGGGATTACCACATTTTACGGTAAGGATATTCCGAAAGAAGTTTGGTTCCCGGTTTATTTTGATTTAACTCAAGCAAGCATAGCGGATATATCTCCGGGCAGCTCATTCAACAGTCAGAGATATCCTCTGGGAAAATTCGGGTTGCAGCTAGATGCACCGAAAAACTGGTCCGGTTCTGTTTATATTGACAACGTGCAGTTCCTTAACGTATACACTCCGCCTGCAGAGCCGCAATGGACCGCAGCAAACTTTGAATCAGCCTCTAACGGACTTCAGGGATTTTACGTTCCGGGAAATTCGGAAGGACGCCTAAGCAGATTTTATGATTCTCTTTCCTACAGTTATGTAATGAAAGCAGATATTGATCTTTCAAAAGCTCCGAACAGTTTTATGGCAGTAAGGGACAATGTGCCGCTTCTGGATTCTCAGAATCCGAACCTATATGCCACAAAGGTATCTGCCGGTATTTACGTTCCTTCCTCAATTCCTTCGGGAAGTATAATAGAGTTTACTATTAACGGCGATGCTACGGGCAACAAACTTATTCACACAGATTATACCTCAGGCAGCGCAGAAATTGTGCCCGGAAGCTGGAACACGATTACAATGAATACGGATTCGCTTGTAAGATCCGGGGCCGTAAATCCTGCTAAAAGCGCACAAATCGGAATTACGCTTTATTATCCGGGCGGAAGCTCCAATTGGGCGGGTTCAATTCTGCTTGACAATTTTATATTTTACGGTATAACAAGGCCGCAGCAGCTCGTTACGGGGATAGAGGGAGACAATGCCGATGTTAAATCTTATAATCTATATAATAACTATCCTAATCCTTTCAACCCTTCAACAGAAATCAAATACGATATAGCTAAATCTTCATTTGTAAAAATAAAAGTATATAACATTTTAGGACAACAGACAGCTACTTTAGTGAACGAACGACAACACACCGGGACGTATACCGTCACCTTTAACGGGTCCGATCTTCCGAGCGGCATGTATATATATCGGATCACCGCCGGTTCTTTTGTTCAATCTCATAAGATGATCTTATTGAAATAATTGTTCCGATATGTGGTTGAATCTTTTACAGATCCTGCCATAAAATAAAATATTCAAAAGGGGTTTTGAATTAGTTAGCGCGGCGGCTGCCGGTGTTAACGTAAAATGCCTGTTCGGGCGCCGCTGATAAAATTGTTGTTAGGACCGGCAGAAGCAGAGGCATGCGAGTGAGTGAAGTACGGATTATAAAAACGTGTCCCGAATACCGGATAATAATTTGAAGATTTAAAAAATATCGAATTTGAAATGACAAAAAAATTAAAATTAGGAGAGGGTTTATGACTTACGGACATTGCCTGTTTTATAAAAAGCCATTCGCTTTACTGGCAATTATAATTTTGTTCTCTGCGGTAAATTTATCAGCAGCCGGAGCCGGAGGGATCAAAGGAAAAGTGAAGGATAAAGAAACAAAGGAGTCGCTCATCGGGGCAAACATTATTCTTAGAGGAACAAATTACGGCTCCGCATCGGATATAAATGGCAATTATTTTATCCGCGATATACCTGCAGGGAAATACAGGATGATAATATCCTACATAGGTTATCGGCCGGATACCGTTTCCGTTAACGTTTCGGAGAATAAGATTCTTGAGGAGAATATTTTTCTGGAATCGCGGGCGGTAACCGGAAAGACCGTGACCGTAACCGCGCAGGCGGAAGGGCAGCTATCGGCGATTAACCAGCAGCTGTCTTCAAATACGATAGAGAACGTAGTTTCAAAAGCAAGGATAAAATCTCTTCCGGATGTTAACGCTGCAGAATCGATCGGAAGGCTTCCTGGAGTATCGATAGAGCGTTCGGGAGGTGAGGCAACCAAAGTAGAAATTAGAGGCTTAAATCCCAAGTATAATCTGATAACCGTAAACGGGGTGCTTCTGCCAGGTACAGGATCTACCGATCGTAGCGTTGACCTTTCGCTTATATCTTCAAACATGCTGGACGGCATAGTTCTGAAGAAAGTAACTACTCCAGATATGGACGCCGACGTGCTAGGCGGTACCGTAGATCTGCGTTTAAGGCAGGCGCCGGAAGGATTAAAAGCAAATTTTTCGGCGCAGGGCGGGTACAACGCACTGCAAAAATATTACGGCAATTACAATTTTCAGGGAAGCATCAGCAACAGGTTTCTGGACGGCAAGCTCGGAATTATTACCAACCTAAATGCTGACAACTATGACCGCAGCGCTGACAAGCTGCAGGGCAATTATTCCGGTGTGGGTCGCAGCAGCGGAATTAGCCAAATTATAACATCCGAACTTCTCTTAAGAGAAGAAAAAGTAAACAGAAAGAGAACGGGCGCCAGCCTTCTTCTGGATTACGTTATCCCGAGCGGAAAAATTACAGGAAACGGTTTCTTCAATCAGCTGAACTGGACCGGGCTTTATCATATCAACGATATGTGGACACCTGACGCGCCGTACAATACTAACCGGCATTTCTACCAGCTTGAGCAGACGGGCGGGGTAACCAACGTTTATACAAGCGCGTTAGGTCTGAATCAGGATTTCG
>JBJKTB010000394.1:0-4286 GCA_046703345.1 Ignavibacteriaceae bacterium | reverse complement strand
GAGCAGGAATTAAAAGAAGCACTGCTTCACGACGATAATTTCGTCTCGCTGGTCTTAAGGCCGAATTCCGGTACAGCAGGATTGATAAACAAATCTCTCAAGGAAATAAAATTCCCCGCCGGCTGCCTTGTTGCTTTAATGCGCCGCGACGAACAGACCATAGTGCCCAAAGGCGATACTGTCCTCCGGGAAGGAGACAGGCTGACGATTATCGGCGAGCCGAACGGTCTGAAGGAACTTAATAAAACTTTTTTCGATTCCCAGAGTTCTAAAGTGAAAAAACGCTAATCCTGATTAAGGTAAGTAATTGTAAAATTAATCAGAAAAATCTTGCATGAATCGTCTCGCATCTTTATTATTGCAGAGCAGGAATGGCTTGAGCCGGCGGATTTATACTCATACTTCACATTTGCTGCAATTCTTATACTCTATTAAAGATAATTAATGCTTGAAAGAATTAATACAATTAATATTCTCGTCAAAAATTATGATGAGGCTGTAGATTTTTATACGAACAAAATCGGATTTAAGCTTTATCAATTTGCTCCCGAGCATAACTGGGTTGCTCTCTGCGTCCCGGATAGAAAGGAATTCTTAATTACCTTTTCACTCGCTGACGAGAAGAGCATGAACAATGTAGGCAGACAGACAATTACATATCCCCTGTTTATTCTTCAAGTTGATGACTGTTCTCTTGAGTATCGGAGGATGAAATCGCTCGGCGTAAAAATGAACGGTGAACCGCAGAGCACCGAGTACGGATCTTATGTGATATTCGAAGATCTTTACGGCAATAAAATATTTATGAGCGACAGCAATTTTTTAAAAGAGTACAACGAAAAACCTGCACAGCCGTAATCTTTGCATGCTAACTCCTCCCTCAGAATTTTCTTGTATAATACCTGCCTGATTCTTTCCCGTCTTATCACGCGTTTTCTATGCACCTCTGGTTTGCTCAGCTTAGTAAGCCTTCGCAAAAATTTAGTGCGCCAATTTGGCCGGACAATTTTGATTTATTTAAACGCTTATAAGATTCTAAAATATATTTGTGATATTTTTATGATAACAATAATTTGAATACTTATTTCCGTACGCCGTATCTATTTATATAATATAAGCTTGGCGCTGCCGCCAAACGGGATAAGCCGGTATCAAATGCAGAATATAGTCTTTACATTAAATACGGTAGCTCCGGTTTTCTTAATCGTTGCGGTAGGCTACCTTCTCAGGCGAATCGGACTGATGAATGAAAATTTCATTAACCTTTCTTCAAAAATTGTCTTCTCAGTTTCGCTTCCTGCATTGATTTTTGTAGAGCTTTCCTCTTCCGATTTCGGCAAGACTTTCGATCCCGGCCAGATAGTCTTTATTTACGCCGCTACTTTCTTTTCTTACCTTCTGAGCTGGCTCTTCGCCGTCTTGTTTGTGGAAAGGAAAAAAGACCGCGGAGTATTTGTCCAGGGTAGTTTCAGAAGCAATTATGCTATTGTAGGTCTGGCGATCATCGCAAGCATGTTCGGCAAGCAGGCTCTCGGCAAGGCCTCGCTGCTTCTGGCCTTCATGATCCCTATTTACAACGTTCTTTCCGTGATTGCTCTTACTCTTCCTTTAAGAGACAGCAAGAAAATAAACATCAAAGCGACTGCTTTGGAGATTTTGAGGAATCCGTTAATCATTGCAGTTATTGCAGCGCTGCCTTTTACTTTATTTAAAATTCCGGTACATCCGATTATAATAGACACCGGCGAGTATCTCGGAGGTATCGCGCTTCCTCTGGCTCTTATAGGCATCGGCGGCTCGATGAATCTTGAGAATTTAAAGGAAGCTTCTTCGCTTGCGTTTTTCGCCACCATGCTGAAGATAATTATTTTCCCTTTGATACTTACTTATGCCGCTTTTCTTTTCGGGTTCAGCGGCAATGATCTCGGCATCATGTTTGTCCTTTTCGCCTGTCCCACCGCAATCGCAAGCTTTGTTATGGCGGAAGCCATGGGAAGCAACGGAAAACTTGCCGGTAATATTGTACTGATCTCTACTGTCGGTTCAGTGTTTACAATTGTTGTAGGATTGTTTATTCTTAAATCTACGGGATTAATTTAGTCAACAGAAGTTACGCTAATTACTTTTTTATCATTACATGAAGAAAATCGGAATGGCAGAATTTTTATTTTCAAACAAACTCCTCCGAAGGAATCCTTCGGACAATATTCCAGTACTCCAATATTCCAGTAATCCAAAATTCCAGTACTCCAAAATTCCAATACTCCAAAATTCCAATACTCCAAAATTCCAATACTCCAAAATTCCAATACTCCAATACTCCAATATTCCAATACTCCAATATTCCAATACTCCAATATTCCAATACTCCACTTACCCGGATTAAATATTAAAAACGGCTTAATGCATATACACCGTCATATAAAATAAAACGCAAGTATGCTGTCTTCTCTTTTGCTTACTGAAGGAGATTGACGCTATGAGATTATCTGTCATTGTATTTTTAATTTTACTTATTTCTCATACTTTGCCGGCTCAAGACAAATCAAGTGCTATTAAACTTGACGGATTCAGGAACGTTGCGTGGGGAGCTTCTGTTGATGAAGTCAAAGCGGCGGAAAAAGCGGAGTATATGCAGCACTTCTCGGGCTTCGGAATCGAAGCGGTTTCTTATAAAGGCTGCTTCGCGGGGTTCGACGTAAGAATAGACTATTCATTCAAAAACAATAAACTGGTTGAGGGATGTTACTCTTTAAGTCCGGATGACTCATTTAAACCTGATTATATTACGCTTCGTAATTATTTATCGGAACGGTACGGAAAGCCTGAAATTTCTGCGGGGCCACCGATAACATCGGATTCAGTGTGGATAAAGGAAAGTAATTACGGCCGGTTCAGCGGGCCCGAAACCTACTGGCACTTCGCTAACGGGTTCATCGGACTTCATGCCTCGCGTTTTAAAGAAAGAATCAGAATTACCGTGCTGTTTGTTTCTGGAATGACGATTGAACAGTATAACAAAAACAATGCGGTGTCTTATTGAACTTCGTCTAAAATAAATTTTCAAAATTAATTTTTCTTCTTCAACTTTATACCTTTTAGTATTTTGTTTAATCTGCTAAATATTATTTTTACGATTTAATTTTTTTCGTGGAGAAGTTCGCATGGTAATCGAAAGAAGAGAATTCGGAAGTACTGGATTAAAAGTATTCCCGCTGGGATTCGGGGCCGGGCATATAGGCGGCGGAGAAATGACGGAGGCAGAAGCCGCGAAAGTTTTAAACACCGTACTCGATCTGGGAATAAACCTGATAGATACTGCCAGAGGATACGGACTCTCCGAAGAACGGATCGGCAGGCATATTTCAAAAAGAAGAGATGAGTTTATTCTGTCCACAAAAGTCGGCTACGGCATTCCAGGCTATAACGATTGGACTTACGACTGCATTATAGCCGGAGTGGATGAAGCGCTGAAAAAACTGAATACGGAGTACATAGATATTGTTCATCTGCATTCGTGCCCGTTGGGAACTCTTCAGCACGGCGAAGTGATAGACGCTTTGTTAAAAACCGTCGATGCCGGCAAGGTGCGAACGGCGGCTTATTCAGGCGAGAACGAAGCTCTTGAGTTTGCTGTGTCTTCCGGCCGGTTCGGCGCAATTCAGACTTCGGTGAATGTAGCCGACCAGCGAGGTTTGAACGGCCTTTTGCTTGGTGCGAATAACAAAGGAATCGGAGTGATCGCCAAACGTCCTCTGGCGAACGTTCCCTGGCGGCTTAAAGAAAGACCTGCCGGAAAGTACTGCGAGGAATACTGGCTGCGCCTCAAAAAGATGAATCTCGATTTCGGAGCCGACTGGGAAGATATCGCGCTAAGGTTTGCGGCTTTCTCGGACGGCGTCGACGTATGTATTGCCGGAAGTTCTAATCCTTCCAACATAAAGAAGAATGTTGAAATTATTAATAAAGGGCCGCTTCCTGAAGAAATTTATTCAAATATACGCGGGGCCTTTAAAGATAATGATGACGGGTGGCTAGGCCAGGTGTAAAATATAAGAATTCAAATTGTAGGGGTTTGATTACTCAAACCCCTACAGGCATTTTAAAATTCAGAGGATGAATAAAAATCACTGCTTTTTCACAACGGTCCTTACTTTTATTTTCCCCGCCGATTTAAAATACATTACTGCCGTTTCCTTTGCGCCGTCCTTCAGATCTTTTTTCAGCTTGATAAACATTACATGATATCCGCCCGGCTTGAACGTAACAGTTGAATGAGGTTTAAC
>JBJKTB010000393.1:0-2681 GCA_046703345.1 Ignavibacteriaceae bacterium | reverse complement strand
CTGCTCGTTGCGCTTCTTACTAAATTAAGATCGGGCACCCGTTTAATCGCGTTCTCAAGAGGCACAGTAACCGTCACCGTCATTTTATCTACCGGCTGCTCGCCGTTGTCCGCTATAATTTTAATCTTGGGAAACGTGATGTCGGGAAAAAGTCCCGACTGTATATTTAAGAATGCGTAAACTCCGCCGAACAGTATTATAAGCAGAATAACCGCGATGGGACTCTTGTACTTTACATAGAAGTTATTCATTTCTCAATCTCGACTTTCGCAGTATCCGGCAGGCCGTAAGCTCCCGTCAGCACGATCCGGTCTGATGCTGTTAATTTCGGGCTGAGAATCTGTGCAACACTGTCGTTCTCAACGCCTTTTGAAATATCGACTCTTACTGCCGTAGTATCGTTCAGCAGCTTCATAATCCAGAAAGTGTCTTCAGTAACATTGGTAACTATAGATGATTTCGGAAGCACCGCGGTCCCTTTAAAAACTTTTACCGGTATCTTTACAGTAACATTTAAATTCTCAGGAATGTTTTGCCCTTCCGCCGTCTTAATAAGAAATGCCTGAGTCTGTGCCACGGGATCCACAGCCGGAATACTTTTTACAATTATGCCGTTCACGTTTAAACCGTCGGGAAGTTCTATTTCGCATCCGCCTCCGATTCTTACTTTCGGTACATCTTCAAATGGGACATTAAGTTTTACCCTCAGCGTGGACGGGTTTGATATTACAGCGATCTGCTCTCCGTCGGTTACAAAATCTCCGGTATGATAATCAAGCTCCGTTAGCACGCCGTTTGAATTCGCTTTGATATCTATTACTCCGGTAAACATCTTTCCGCCTAGATTAACCAGAGTTGTGTCGGCTCCGGCCATTTCTTTTGTTCTTAAACGAAACAACAGATCACCCGGAATTACCTTATCGCCTATATTCTTATACACCTTCACTATGAAGCCCTGGAATGTAGCCCTAACAATTTCCTTGTTTAGGAAGACAGTGGTCGCGTTCAGGTTTAAGTATTCGGTCATGTTAGTAAACGACGGATGAGTGATCTGAACGGGCGAGCCGGTAAATTCCTCTCCGCCCGAATCGCTTTGCTTGCCGCAGGAATTTAATAAAGACATTAAAAATACTGCGACGATGATTATTATTCCGGCTGATAATTTATTGCGGTGATACATTCTACCAATTCCAATAATTATAATTGCTGATTTCCTGCTGGTAATTTATTTCGGTAGTAATCTTACTTTTCTGAAGATCAATAAAATTTCTTATCAGTGTAAGATATTCTACTGCGGAAAGGCTGCCCTGTTCAAGTTCGTGAGACGAAATATCCAGAACCTTTTTGTAATCCTGCAGCTGCTCTTTAAAGTCGCTTAAATTCTTCTCAAGCGATTTTATTTTATCCAGACTGTCTTTTCTTTTAATGAAGATATTTTTTTCGGCGTAGCTGCGGTAATCGGCAACTGTTTGTTCTGTTAGGTAAGTCTGCTGTCTCGTAATATTTTTTTGATTTCCGTCGAGTATGGGCAGAGAGAAACTGAGTCCGGCGCTTATACCGAACTTCCGCTGAATATCGTTGAGCTCAACTGCGTTAAGCCCTGCGTTAAAGAACAATTTGAACTGGGGATCATATTTGGATTCGAAGACTTTCTGTCCGGCCGCAGCGCTCAGACTGTCGAGATGATACTGAGTTAAAAATCGCGAGGCCGGCGGAGTTTCAGATATCTTAAGGCTCGCGGTATCAATAATCACCGCTGAGGTATCTTTAATACCGCACATAGAGAAGAGCTGCAGAAGTCCGCTCTTATAGTTCTGCCATTCCTGTTCAAGATTAATATGCTGCGTCTTTGATTCTATCTTCAGAAGCAGATAATCCTGTGCCTTTGTATATCCTTTAGATGTCAAGTCGCCCATTATTTTTAACTGATCGGTAAGCGTTTTGTACATAGTTCTTGACGCCATGAAAAGAAGAAGCTGCCTAAGCGTACTAAGATACTGGTCGGCCACCTGCTTTTCTAGATTATGGATTTCCTGCCTGGACATGTTTTTATAACTCTTGCCCTGCACAGAGCGCTGCTCTTTAAGAGCATTTAGAAGTCCGCCGTTGAATATATTTTTATCGACGTTTATCTGTGCCGAATAAAGACCGCCGTTAGTTACAGCGGCATCGTATCCAATAGCTTTGGGATCGGGATTGGGGGTGAACAGCGTTCCGTTATTGTTAAAGTACGGTGCGAATAGAAGGTCGCTCGATAGGTAAACCTGAAAAGCCGAGTTCTGGGCTTTGTCCAGTTCACTCTGCAGACCGTTTATTGAATAAAGATTTTTGTAACTGCCGATCACGGGCGAATTATCAACCGCTTTTTTAATAAAATAGTTCAGGTTGAACTGTCCGAAGATCATTTCGGCTGAGAAAAGTAAAAAGAGTAATATTTTTTTAATCATAGTTACTTTTTTTAATTGGAGATTACACCTTATTATTGATTATGCGGCGATGTGCAAATCAAATAATAAGGAAAAGGACCGCTAACTTCATAAGAACATTAAAGCGCCGGTTCCGGAGAAATTCCGCTTTGAGAAATCCATCGAAACCGGCTCTAAATTACTTAATATATTAAATAAATTAAACTGCTCTTTAGCGCATTGAATGCATTATAAACGCGTCTTCACTAATAATAC
>JBJKTB010000392.1:0-4816 GCA_046703345.1 Ignavibacteriaceae bacterium | reverse complement strand
TTAGGTTCATCGGTGCCCACACCAACTTTTTTAGAATCTTCAATAATTTCGTCTAATTTAAACCGTTTTATCTTTCCGAGCCGCGTTTTGGGAAGTTCGTTCTTGCACAAAACAAATTTTGTTATTTTTTTGTAAGGAGATACTGCACGGTTGTATTTGTCGATCACTTCCCAGCGGAATACTTCTTCAAGGTTATGGATCGATTTATCTTTTAGTTTATTAAAGTCTGGAAACAAAGCCGCGGTGAGATTATCATTCCGCATAAACACGCCGGCTTCGGCAACTATTTCGGAAACTGATACGAGTTTATTTTCAATCTCTTCGGGATTTATATTCTTCCCGTTGGAAAGAACTATAATTTCTTTCGAGCGGCCGGTTACGTGAAGAAATCCTTCCCTGTCGAAGTAGCCGAGATCGCCGGTGTAAAGCCAGCCGTCTCTTAATACCTCTGCCGTTTCGGCTGGTCGATTGTAATAGCCCTGCATAATGTTTCTTCCGCTTGCCGCGATTTCCCCGTCTTTGATCTCAACTTTTAAACCCGGCAGCGGATGCCCGGGAGAACCGATTCTCCATTTACCCGGGCGGGTGAACGTAATCATCGGCGCGGCTTCTGTCATTCCGAATCCTTCAAGCATCTCAAATCCGAGCGCTTTAAAATCCGAAGCTACTTCCTCATCTAATTTAGCTCCGCCGCATACCATATACTCTACTGCCCCGCCGAATTTTTCATGAACTTTTTTAAATAAAGTTCGCGACAGTTTCATTGAGCCAACCGCTTTCGACAGACCGAATAATATTCTGGCCGCAGTGCTTTTATTTATCTGATTCATTATTCCCTGTCTTATAGCTGCGTAAAGACGGGGCACTCCAATAATAATTGCAACTCGATTTTTCTGCAGCGTCGAGATAATATCCTCGGAAATCATGGAAGGGGCGAATGCTATCTTTGCGCCCGTGTACAAAGGGGCAACCAAAGTTCCTATCAGCGGGAATATATGGTGAAGAGGCAGTAAGGCTAGTACTGGTCTGTCTTTTGTGAAGATCGGTATGTATTCAGTTACAGCTTCAATGTTGGCAAGAAGATTATCGTACGAAAGCATTACGCCTTTAGGACTGCCGGTGGTTCCGGAAGTATAAATTATAACGGCGGTGCTCATCATATCCGTAATATTTATTTCTTCCGGCGAAAAATCGTTAATGTCATAAATCTGCTCTTCAAAAATATGTACGGCAACTTCGTAATTTAAAAGCTTCTTTACTTTGTCTACGGTTTCAGCCATCTCCCGCGAGCTGAATAAAATTTCAGGACGGCAGTCGTTTAAAATATACGCGGTTTCCTCCGCTGTAGCCATGTAATCAACAGGAACGGCTACGTTACCGCATTTCCAGGCGGCAAGAAACGCGTAAGCCCATTCCGGTTTGTTTGATGAAAAGATCGCTGCTTTTGTCGTTTTTGAACTATCGATGAGCGTTGAATAATAATTGACGTGTTTTAAAAGATCATCATAGCTGATTTCGGCGTTTCCCCAAACAAACGCTGCCGTTTCCGACGCTTTTATACGCAAAATATTTTCCCTATTTACAAAAATAACCTACAATTATAATTAAATACATCGGGTTTTGAAAGTGAAATATTCTTAACACGCTTAAAGGAAATTGCTAAACGTACTGGCCAGCGCAGTATCCTGATGACCAGGCCCACTGAAAATTATAGCCTCCCAGCCATCCGGTTACGTCCAGGACTTCACCGATGAAATAAAGTCCTTTTACTTTTTTTGACTCGAAAGTCTTTGACGAGATTTCGTTTGTATCCACACCTCCGGCGGTTACTTCGGCCTTCTCAAAGCCTTCGGTGCATGAAGGAAAAATAATCCAGTTGTGAAATGCGGCTGCGGTTGATTTTATTTCTTTGTCGCTTAAGCTTACGGCCGGTTTACTGTTGAAGAAAATTCCGTCGAGTTTTTGTATAAGGCGTTTGGGAAGATATTCGTTCAGTACGGATTTTACGCTTGCCGCCGGCTGTTCGGTGCGGAGCAAGCGCAATTCTTTTTCCAGATCAATTCCGGGAAGTAAGTTAATTGAAATGCTGTCGCCATGATTCCAATAAATAGAAATCTGAAGAATCGCCGGACCGCTTAGTCCCTTATGCGTAAACAATACCGATTCGCGAAACGATTTTTTGTTACACGTAACAACAGCGTCGAAAGATACGCCTGCGAGTTCATCAAGATTCAGCAAAAATCTTTTATCAATGATAAACGGAACAAGAGCAGGGCGCGGCGCAATAATATTTAATCCGAATTTTTCGGCTATAATATAACCCAAATCAGTTGCGCCCATTTTAGGAATTGATAATCCGCCGGTCGCAATTACAACAGATTCCGTTTCGAAATCACCTTTGTCTGTTGAAACGATAAATCCTTCATCCTTTCGGATTTCGTTAACTTCGTACCCTGTTTTGATGCTTACATTTCCGGCCCTGCATTCGTTAAGCAGAATATCAATTATCTCCTGAGACCTGCCGTCGCAGAAAAGCTGTCCGAGTGTTTTTTCATGATAAGGCACATTATATTTTTCAACTAAAGATATAAAATCATGCTGCGTGTATCTGCTGAGAGCCGATTTACAGAAATGCGGATTTTCGGAAACATAATTGCCGGCGTCAATTGTCAGATTAGTGAAGTTGCATCTTCCGCCTCCGGAGATTGAAATTTTCTTCCCGACTTTTTCAGCGTGCTCTATTATTGCGGTTTTTCTTCCCCGCTTTCCCGCCTGAGCTGCGCACATAAATCCCGCGGCCCCGCCGCCGATAATTATTACATCAAATTTATTTTCGATTGCCATACATTTTATTGATTACTACAATGATCCGTTAAAATAAATTTAATCGGATTATTATCCAATAAAGTTCTTTAATTGTATCTTGCCTCGCGGACCATCGCATAATGATGGTGCGTCTTCAAGGCAAAAAAATATTTGTCGGTTTTATGATCTATGCAAGATGCTTAAGCTGCTGAACCTTGTTACAGCGGTAGAATTAAATGGGGGGATAAAAATCTTTGGCGGCTTAATTATCTTAATCCTAATCTTTCTCCCTTTTGCAGAAGACGGATCGATTCTTTAATGCGCTTATCACGTGTTGCCGTCTGCTTTGCTGTATTTATCCATAATATAAATTGCTTTTTATAAGAAGGCGCCAGGGCTGCGAAATATTCGCCGGCTTTTTTGTCCTTGCGTATGGCGTCAGAAAAATCAGCCGGCATATTAAAATCGAAGACCGGCTTTTCACGATCTTCCCATTTCCCGGATTTCTTGGCCGCCGTAATTAATCTCATTCCGTGTTTTGTCATCCTTTTTTCTAGAATCATTTTTTCGGCGCGCTTCTTATTTAAATCAGACCATTTGCTGCCTTTGTTTCTGGGAGTAAACTTACGCACATATTTTTTATCGTCAATTTTTTTTATGATGCTGTCTATCCAACCGAAACAGAGGGCTTCTTCAACTGCGGCCTCATAATCGAGTGAAGGCTTACCGCCGGCTATTTTATAAAACGTAAGCCACGCTCCGTCTGATTTATCATGATTAATCGAGAGCCAGTTTCGCCATTCGGTACGTCTATTAATTTCTAATATTGTCATGTATATCTTCACTATAATGTTTTCGGATATGAAGGATTACATTACTCTTTTTACTAATTTTATTTCAGATCTATTATTCTTATCAAATAAACGGTTATAATTTTATAAGATATTGACCGTGGAAATCATAGTCCCCGTGTAGTAGCATAACACCTCTGACAATCTAGCAAATTAAATTGAAATTTGTATAATTTTGTTCAGGTATCGATAGATCCGGCCGCTCGTCGAGTGCTGTTTGCATTTAACTGATCAAATTAGTTTATTTTTAACGCTAAAAACAACTTAACCGGATATGTCTCGTTCAAGATTATTATACTTGCTGATATCTTTTTTATCCGTAATTATTTTCCCGGGATGTCCAGGTTTCAATACTCAGAATCCCGTAAGCAGTACAACCGGTTCCGCGGCCGGCGCCACTTACTATGCTTTTTACGGAAACGTACATTATCTTAACGGCGTAGGCGCCGATATGGCATTGGTAAAAGTTGCTAGCCAGTCCTCAAGCAAAGTTTATTACGGATTTACAGATACCTGGGGAAATTACAGAATACCGGGACTTGAGCCGGGAACTTATATAGTATCCGTTGATAAAGCCGATTACTTTTATTCAAACACTCAGACACTCGCAATCGTAAACAGCGATGTTACCTGTAACTTTGTTATGGGTGATAAAATTATCTGGACAAAAAGATATAAATCAAAACCCGGCGTGATAGCGGTTCAATTCGATTTTGCAAGCACGAAGATCGGCAATTGGAGTTTTGATCATATAATTGAACTAAGAGCTTACTCTTCATCTTCTACCGCTACCGACAATCTTCCTGTTAATACGGAAATATATCAGGTCCCATGGTTCGCAACTTTTCCTAGCGATTCGGCTTTCAGCTCCGCTGACTTTGCTTCGTATGTGAAAAAAAATTACACATATCTCGGTTATATTGTTGTAACAGGTAAAACCCCCGCTTTCTATTCATCTATTGTAGGAAGCAGCGTTATACAGCAGGTACTGACTGCTGCCAACGGAGTTGTTTTCCTAAATCCCGATCCTAACGGAAAATCTGCGATTACTACCGGTCCCGACGGCCCCGCAACCGGAGTTTACGTGCCGGGAGCAGCGCCTGTTTATGATTACATGCTGATGAGTAATTAGAGTTTAATTAAAATTATATCTTAATTTT
>JBJKTB010000391.1:0-4607 GCA_046703345.1 Ignavibacteriaceae bacterium | reverse complement strand
AATCTTTCAAGCCATTTACCTTCTTCCATCGTCAAACTGTATGCGGGAATCTTGATTGGGAATCCCTGAAAATCTCCAGTTCCTGCCAGATTAAGAGAGCCTTCCCGCGTGTTGATGAAGAGAATTGCTTTGGCACCGTGCGCCGCTGCTATCTTAATTGCTTCATACCTTAAAAGTCCCTCTTTCCCCTTAGGAGATTCCTGAGTTACAAGAACAACCTTTCCTTTAGCGTCTTTACCTTCATAGTTTTCATCTAAGCCGTATGAACAGTAAATAAGATCGGCCGTGTACTCCGGAGTAACTGGAGTATAGCCGAGCGCAACGGCCTGAAGTTTCCTTAAAGCAGGACTTATCATCTCCACATCATCATTGCCTCTTACCCAGCCCGGAACCTCAAAGCTTTCGGTTCTCGCGCTGCAGCCCATCGCAAGAAGTTCCTGCTTGAGTATACCCATCGCTTTTTCGTTCGCCTCCGAGCCCAAAAGCCTTCCTCCGGCCTCATCGCATATCCGTTCCAGAAAATCATACGATTTATTACCGAGATAAGCTGAGCCGGTTATATCACTCCAATTGTTTTTAACTTGGGCTTTTGTAAAAGTAATCAGGAAAATTGCCAGTATTGCAGTAAGAAATTTGAACCGCATCGTGTACCCCTTTATAATATTTGATTGTATAAGGACTGCGTAAAATAATAATTCTGCTGATAAAATGGCGGGAAATCTGACTTGAATTATCTGAGTAAAGGACAAATTAAAAGCCCCTATCTAAGGGGCTTAAATTTCAGCTAGATATTTTAAAGCAGCATAGATTTTAAATGCTGCACATATGCGGCCGCGCCTCCCGGCTGGTATCCCGTAGCGGCGATCGGACTTCCGTCGCTTTTCAATAATATTATGGTCGGGAATCCCTGTACTCCGAATTTCTGTGCTAACTGGTTGTTGTAATATTTGGTGGCTTCCGACTGCTGAATTTTTTCAGGGAAGTCTATTTTAACAAGTACCAGATTGTTCTTTGCGTAATTTACAAAATCATCCTGCGAGAATACTTCGGCGTTCAGTTTTTTGCACCATTTGCACCAGTCCGAGCCGGTGAAATTTACTAAGATCGGCTTGCCTTCTTTTTGTGCGACGCTTTCTGCGGTTTGAAGGTTATCGTACCACTTAAGCGAATTTTCATTAGCCCTGCTCCCGCATCCGAAGAACATCAAAGCCGTAAACGCAAGTGAAGCTAAAATTATTTTTTTCAATTTACCGCTCCTTTAATAACTGTTAAACTTTCGGTGAATATGAGACATAAAATACATGTAATTGTTTGATGCGAATTTATTGATTTGGATTCAATTAGATAATATGGTAAGGTTAGACTTCCGTAACTTCTGCAGAGGTACTTTCTTCGCCGAGTTTTTCGATTCCGTTAGGCTTGGGAAGCGTAAAAGCAAATTTGGTCCATTCCCCCAATGAACTTTCCACCCAGATCTTCCCCCCCAGCTTTTCAACCAGATCGCGGCAGAGTTTTAATCCTATTCCGCTGCCCTTCTCATTTGCCGTGCCGCTGCTTGTAAAATGTGTGTGAGGATCAAAGATTTTCTTTATATCTTCATCCTTTATTCCTATCCCGTTGTCCTTCACCGAAACTCTTACATGACTCTCTTCTTCTTCGGCTGATATTTGTACATTACCGCCTTGGTTCGTAAACTTTACGGCATTGGCAATGAGATTTTGAAGTATCGATTCCGTCATTGTTTTATCGGTCCAGACAAATGTATTCGGATTAATTAAACTTATCAGATTAATATTTTTCCGCTGCGCGTTGGCACCCATAAGATGGAACACCTCAGCAGTAATCTCGCCAATGTCTTCTTTGGAAGGCTTTATTTCGATTTTTCCTATTTGAATCCTCGACCATTCAAGCAGATTGTTTAGAAGTTTAAAAAGATTCTTCGCTGATTTGTTTATGTTGCCCGCTGATAATTTGATCATATCAGGCTCCAGTGTTTCAACTTCGTTTGCAAGTATCTCTGAAAAACCTAGAATGCCGTTAAAGGGACTCCTTAGATCGTGCGCAAGGATTGAAAAGAATTCGTCCTTGCTCTCGTTCATTTTACGCAGCTGCTTCTCAGAATCTGATAATCGCTTTACCAGATCTGCCTGCCTTAAATTTACTTTCTCGAGCTCTTCTGTTTTAATTTTAAGTTCGTTTGTCCTCTCAGATACTATCGACTCCAATTTTTTATTACGTTTCTCTATCCCCCTCACCCTTAATTTGTAGATCAAAAAAGCGAATATCAGCATAGCGCCTGCAGCAAGCACTCTGAACCACCAGCTTTCCCAGAAAGGAGGCGCAATTACTATCGCAATGGATGTTCCTGCGTTGTTCCAAACTCCGTCTTCGTTGCTTCCCCTGATAATTAAAGTGTAGTTGCCGGCGTCAAGATTTGTAAGCGTTACTGAATTAGTGTGTCCGAGCTCTATCCATTTATCGTCAAAGCCTTTAAGCTTGTAGGCGTATAAATTTCTTGCGGGATCAGTGTAGCTTAATGCAGAAAATGCAAACGAGATTACGTAATCTTTATAAGAAAGCTTAAGTTCTTTTAATGCGTATATAGGATGTCCGAGATTTACATCTTTATTAAATATTTTAAATGAGGTGAAAACTATTCTGGGCTTCATAGTGTTATCCGAAATGGAATCAGGATAAAACACGTTAAAGCCGCTGACGCCTCCGAAAAACATTCGTCCTTTATTATCTTCGAAATAGGCATTCTGATTGAATTCATTGCTCTGAAGCCCGTCGCTCTCGTCGAAGTTCTTAAATTTCCCCGTTGCCGGGTTAAATCTTGAGATTCCCTTGTTCGTGCTCATCCAAAGCAAGCCGTTCTTATCGCCGAGTATTCCGTATACCTGATTGTTCGCGAGTCCGTCTTCCTCCGTATAATAATTAAACTTTCCGGTTTTTAACTTAAGCCGGTTTAACCCTCCGCCGCCTGTTCCTACCCATAAATACCCCCCTGCCGGTTGAGGAAATTGAAAAATTGAAAGTACCATGCTTTCACTCAGAGAATTCCTGTCGGACGGATCATGACCGAAGTGCTTAAAAGTTCCAGTTGCGGGATCATAACGGTCTAGCCCTCTGTTATAAGTACCGATCCATAACATCCCTTCATTATCTATGAAAAGCGTGTTAATATTGTTGCTTGCAACCGTGTTGTTATTCTTTGGATCGTGAGTGAAATGAGTAAAGTTGCCTCTCGAATCCATTCTATCGAGCCCTCCGCTCATCAAACCGATCCATAAATTTCCTTCGGCGTCTTTAACTAACGCATTGATGTTATTATTCCCAAGACTGTTGCTGTTTTTAGGATCGTGTTTATAATGGACGAATGTTCCGTTGTTTTCGTTTAATAGATTCAGTCCGTTGAGCGTACCTATCCATAATTTATTCGGACCGTCGGACAAAATTGCGGTAGCGGAGTTGCTGCTTAAACTATTGGGAGAAGAGTTTTTTCTGTAGCAGATTATTCTCCCTCCCGGCTCTAGCTTGTTCAGCCCTCCTGAATACGTTCCTACCCAAATATTATCTTTCGTATCTTCGCCGAATGATACTATATCATTGTCGTCAATACTGAACTTACCGCTCGACTTAACTCTGTATGTATGAAACCGGGTTTCCTTTTCATCAAGAATATCAATCCCGGCAATTGTAGTGCCGATCCAGACAAGTCCTTCCTTGTCTTTGGACAGCGATAGAATCTGCTGATCCGCTAAACTATTTGGGTCAGTCTTGTCATGAGAGAAATGAGTAACTCTGCCTGTAGCTGGATTCAATTTGTCCAGCCCGCTCGCCGAAGTACCGATGTATAGGGATCCGTTGTTGTCAAAGGCAATTGTACTGATGGAATCCGAACTGAGCCCTTCACCGGATAAGCCCCGCCTGTATTGTCTGATAATTTCCCCGTCTGTTGTTAGCTCGTCCAGGCCTCCGCCCCATGTGCCTATCCACATGTTGCCTGATTTATCTTCTTTAATGCAAATTACCAAATTAGACGTGAGAGAGTTCTGTCTGGAGAGATCATGTGTAAAATGTTTGAAAGTCCTTGTCACCGGCTCAAGCAAATCCAAACCGCGCCTCGTACCGATCCAAATCCTGCCTATTCTGTCTGTAAATACGGAAAAAACTGTATCGCTGGAAAGACTGTTGGAACGTCCTCGAATATGCGCGTAGTGAATAATTTTTCCGGATGATATATTTAATTCGTCAACGCCGCGCCGCGTGCCGATCCATAATTTTTCGCCATTGAATCCTGAAATGGAAGAGATATGGTTTGACGACAAGCTCTGCGTATCATCTTTTTTATGGTTATATAACTTGAACTTGCCGGTTTTCGTGTTAAAACTTTCAAGTCCGCCTGTATCGGTTCCGATCCAGAGAATGCCTGTTTTATCTGCATATAGAGCGGTAATTGTGTTATCCGATAATGAGTTTTCATCTTCCGGAATATGTTTGTATACTGTGAAGGAATATCCGTCATACATGTTCAGCCCGTCCTGCGTTCCGAACCACATAAATCCGATGCTGTCCTGCGCGATACAGTTTATACTGCTCTGTGA
>JBJKTB010000390.1:0-7016 GCA_046703345.1 Ignavibacteriaceae bacterium | reverse complement strand
TTACTACAATGATGTCAAACGAATATTACATCAAAGCCGGACTTCCGAAAGCAGATCTGGTTATCGGCGCGGTTCTTATACCGGGTACAAAAGCTCCTAAGCTAGTTACCAAAGATATGCTCAGTCTGATGAAAGAAGGATCGGTAATAGTAGACGTTTCGGTTGATCAGGGCGGATGTATTGAAACCTGCAAGCCGACCACACACGAAAATCCGACATACGTAGTAGACGGAGTTCTTCACTACTGCGTAGCTAACATGCCGGGAGCGGTTCCTCATACTTCAACTTTGGCATTAACAAACGCTACTCTTCCTTACGCGGTGGAGATAGCGAACAAAGGCTACGAGCAGGCTATAAAGACAAATCCGGACATCAAGTACGGATTAAACATGATAGACGGAAAGATAACTTATAAGGGTGTTGCCGAAGCATTTGATTTCGATTACCACCCGGTTGATTCTGTAATAAAATAATTTATTTTAATAAAATACTCTGCGGCGGATAATACTGCCGCAGAGGAATAATGTTTTGGAAATAAAGATTTATAAGAAGGACGCAAATGCCCAAATTTGTTTTAGACGGAAAAGAGATTGAATTCAAACAGGGACAAACGATAATACAAGCGGCGAAAGACCACGGCATAACAATACCTCATTTCTGCTGGCACGAGAGCCTTTCGGTTTCCGGCAACTGCCGTGTATGTTTGGTTGAGATTGAAAAGATGCCTAAGCTAGCTATTGCCTGCTCCACCACAGCCGCCGAAGGTATGGTAGTGCATACCGCTTCGGAAAAGGCACTCGGAGCAAGAAACGCAGTTATGGAATTTCTTCTTATAAATCATCCGCTCGACTGTCCGATCTGCGACGAAGCGGGCGAATGCAAACTTCAGGATTACGCTTACTCGCACAGCAAAGGGGAAAGCAGGTTTACCGAGGAGAAAGTACACAAGGATAAAAGAGTGCAGCTGGGGCCTTACGTAATGTTCGACGCGGAACGCTGCATATCATGCTCAAGATGTATAAGATTCTGCGACGAGATAGCGAAAGATCCGGAGCTTACTTTCGTTAAGCGCGGAGACCGCGTAACCATAGTAACTTATCCCGGCGAAGAGCTTGATAACCCTTACTCGCTTAATGTTACCGATATTTGTCCGGTAGGCGCTCTTACCAACCGGGATTTCCGGTTCAAAGCTAGGGTATGGGATATGTCGGCAAATAAATCTATCTGCACCGGCTGCTCCAGAGGATGCAACACAGAGCTGTGGGTAAGAAACAACCAGGTGTTGAGACTTACTCCGAGAGAGAATCAGGACGTGAACAGCTTCTGGATGTGCGATCACGGAAGACTGAACACTTTCAAGCATGTGAATGCTGAAGACAGAGTAGACGGTCCTTTCGTAAGAAAAGAAGGCTCACTTGTTAAAAGCACCTGGGAAGAAGCATTAGGCAAAGCCGCAAAGGAATTAAAAAGTTTTGCCAAGAGCGAAACCGCGTTCATCGGCTCGCCGTACGCAACTGTTGAGGACAATTATCTTCTCGCTAAATTTGCGGGATCTGTGATGGGATCGAAGAATTTAGATTTCATAAGGCACAATGATCCTTCCTTCGCGGATAATATTTTGAGGAAGGAAGACATTACTCCGAACGCTAAAGGCGCTGAAGCGGCCGGTGTAAAGCCGGGACAGGGCGGCGCTAACTTGGACGGCATAATAAAAGGAATTAAAGAAGGAAAGATAAAAGCGCTTTATGTAATGGAAGACGATCTTATTGAATTTAACCCTGAGTGGGAAAGCGTTTTAGCAAAGCTTGATCTGCTTATACTGCACGCAACAAATTTCAACAAGACTTCGGCATTGGCGGATGTGGTATTCCCGGCGGCAACATACGCCGAGAAGAACGGCACATTCGTAAACTTCGAAGGCAGAGTTCAGAGAATTAAACCGGCTGTTACTACAGTTGAAACAGACAGAGCCATGGACAGTCTTTCGATGAGCCGGCTTGACAAGTTCGGTACAAAATTCGACCGCTGGGCTCAGGGGCATAAATACGACGCAAAATCATCATGGAAGATATTAACCGTACTGGCCGCGGAAGCCGGAAATAAATTAAAATATAATCTGGCTGAAGATGTTTTCAACGAGCTGGTTTCCAGCAGCGATGCATTCAAAGGACTGGATTACGATGTTATAGGAGAGAAAGGCGCGCAGTCGAAATTAAAGTCTTCCGAAAAAACGGTAAACGCATAAACGGAGCTTAATTAGAATATGAATATTTTGGAAATAATAATTTTTGCCGCAGTTAAGATGCTGTTGATATTCACTGTTATGATGTTAACCGTATCTTACCTGGTATACTTCGAAAGAAGAGTAAGCGCGTGGGCGCAGAACAGACTCGGTCCAAACCGTGTAGGCTGGGAGGGAGTGCTTCAGCCATTCGCAGACGTGCTGAAACTTCTGCTTAAGGAAGATATAGTTCCAGACGCGGCGGACAAGAAAGTGCACACGATGGCGCCGATGATAGCGCTGTTCGTTGCGTTTACTACTTACGCGGTAATACCGTTCGGGCCCGACGTAAACATATTCGGATTTACGGTGCCGCTGGTTGTAGCGGATATTAACATGGGAATTCTTTACGTACTTGCTTTAACCTCGCTCGGAGTATACGCTATAACGCTGGCGGGGTGGTCTTCCGGAAGCAAGTATTCGCTTCTAGGAGGAATCAGATCATCGGCTCAGATGATATCGTACGAAATATCGATGGGCTTTTCGATAGCGGGAGTTTTACTTATTTCCGAATCTTTAAGGCCTGAAGCGATTGTACAGTCGCAGTACGGATGGATGTGGAACGCAATTATACAGCCTATAGGATTTATAACTTTTTTGGTATCCGCATTTGCTGAGACAAACAGGCTGCCGTTCGATCTTCCTGAAGCCGAGCCTGAACTGGTGGGAGGCTTCCATACCGAGTACAGCAGTATGAAGTTTGCGGGATTCTTTTTAGCCGAGTATGCGAACATGATAGTAGCGAGCGCAATGATAGTTACGCTTTATCTGGGAGGCTGGCAGGTTCCGTATCTTGATAAAGCGGGATTATCGCAGGGACTGTTTGCCATAATATCGGTACTAGCATTTATGTTCAAGGTCGCGGCCGTATTATTCTTCTTCCTGTGGGTAAGATGGAGTCTTCCGCGTTTCAGATACGATCTGTTAATGAGCCTGGGCTGGAAAGTAATGTTTCCGCTTTCGCTTTTAAATTTGATCTGGGTCGCAGTTCTTGTAATGGTATTTAAAATTTGACGCAGATTTTTTATAATAATAGAAACGAACGACAAGGGGCAGAAAAAAGTTTTAACGGATATTAAAATTTTGGAGTACAGATGGCGGTAAAGAAGAGAGAAAAAGATTTAACATTCTGGGAAAAGATATACATACCCGAAATAGTAAAAGGCTTGTCGCTTACTATGAAGAATATGTTCAAGCCCAAGTTTACGATGAAATATCCGGAAGAGAAGTTTATACCGCCGGCATCATACAGAGGGCGTCCGGTGCTGGTTATGGAGGAAAACGGGGAAGAAAGGTGCGTAGCATGCGGCCTTTGCTCAAGAGTATGCCCGGCACTTGCTATTGAAGTTCAGGCGGCCGAAACCGAGAGGGAGAAGGAAAGGTATCCTGAGAGATTCGAAATTAATATGATTAGATGCATCTTCTGCGGCTTCTGCGAAGAGGTATGTCCGGAAGAGGCAATAGTTATGAGCAAAGATTACGAGCTGGCTTTCAGCAAGAGGGAAGACGCAATTTACGGAAAGGACAAGCTGTTAACTCCCGTAAATCAGCTTCAGGACAGGATCGAATTCCTAAGGGGCTACAAATAAATTGCAGTTGCAGTCGATTCTTTCTAAATTAATCATATGCTTAAAACCATCGGCATACTACTGGCCTTTATATTTGTATCAGTCGGCATTGCAAAATCCGGTGAGGATAACTGCAGGTTAGTCTATCCGCGTGAAATACCGGTAAACTCATCTTTTGACATTTCACTTGTCACATCAAATTCGGATGCAGGGGCAGACAGGCTCGAATTCTACATTCTGCCGCTTAACAGGATATCTCTTAACTCGATAGAACTTCAATCGCTAGCGGAAAAAAAGCAGCTTTCGTTCTCACCAGTACAGCTTGAAGATTACGGAACCGCTTACAAATGCGTAATCAATTTAAAAGATTCGGTTCTCAGTCAAGGCGTATTTTTCCAGATACTGATGAATTTCAAATCGGAGTCAGTTCTTAGTTCCGGTGTAAAGTTTGCGGGATATTTTATGAAAGGAAACCGGATTCTGGCGAAGCTGTCGACATCGCGCAGTAATCTTACGGCCGACGGTGATTATATAACCGCAGATTTAAATTTTTATAAGCCTATGAAAAGCGCAGGAAAGTCGCTGTTGGTAGGCAGAAATTCATCGCTTCAGGCATCACTTAATAATATTAATCCGGGGAATTTACTTTTAACTTTCTGGCTGAAACCATCCTTGCCTTCAACCGAATTCTTGAAAGTCTATCAGAAGGGCACATCGGATACATTATTCAGTTTGGGCACCAATGCATTTCAGATGCTTTCCGTAAAGTCGAAGACGGCAGGCGACGAATATGTAAGTCCTTATTTTATTTCGAGAAAAGTCTGGTATAATATCTCGGCCGATTTTTCTTTTGATAGCAAATACGCCGCATTTAACTGCAACGGGCATCTTCTCTTAAAGAGCAGACTTCGGAAATTAGTAGAGCCTGACAATCTTATATTTAACTTCGGCGGAAAAGAATACGGAAAGGTGTTTCAGCTAGATCTTCTTCGTTTTATAGATCTGAAAAACAATATTGACGCATCTTTTACCAACAGGAATTATTTAAACTTTAATTCCGACAGTTCGTCGGTAATTTCCCAGTTTGCATTTGACGACCGTGAAATAAGCGCTTCAAGTGAGGGGAATGTAGTAATCAATCCGATTAATCTGCAGTATGTTAAATCGGACGCGCCAATATTTACAAGAGCTCCCGAGCTTAATATAGTTCCTCTGAGCGGAGCTTACGAGCTAGACTGGAGCGGCGGCGATTACAAGCAGGCCGATCATTACGTGCTTCAAAAATCAACAGGGAACTCGGCCTATGAAGATTTAACTAGCATAAATTCGGAGAACGACGGCAGCAAAGTTTATTCTTATATTGATAAACGGGATAACAACTCTGACGTTGTATATTACCGTGTTAAACAGGTGAACGGCGACGGAAGCACTGCATATTCCTCGCAGGTTAAGGTAGGGCAGGGAGATATTGAACCGTTTGTCGCGCAGCAGAACTATCCGAATCCGTTTAATCCCACGACTAGTATAACGGTGGATCTTCTGGAAGACAGCGATCTGGAAGTTACCGTGTACAACATGGAAGGCAAAGAAATACAAAATTTATTCAAAGGGCATCTGGCTAAAGGATCATATACATTTAATTTCGACGCGACCGATCTTCCTTCCGGAGTATATCTTTACAAAATATCCACGCCAAATTTCTCACAGATGAAGAAGATGATCTTCACCAAGTAAGAACGCGGTATAGACTAAAATACATTTCTCAATTTACTTTTTTGCAATTTAGGCTTATATTGTTAAAAGCATGCGGCATTAAACCATAACAAAGCGGATCAAATCGGAATAATATTTCATTGGGGAGAACTTTTCTAATCAAATATTATTTGATTAAACTATCTTTCTTTTATTACTCATCAATCTTCCCGGTAAATATTTTGAATACGAATGTAATAAATCCGGACATCCGCAATACTATTTAAGCGATGAATAAAGGGGGACATATGCTTTCTAAGATTATCTCCAGCGCGACTATAGGAATTGACGCTTACATTGTAGAGGTAGAAACAAATGTAGAGAAGCAGATTCCGGCCTTCACTATCGTCGGTCTACCGGATAACGCAGTAAAAGAAAGCCGTGAGAGAGTGGCGGCGGCAATTAAAAACAGCGGATTCGAATTTCCTATCAAAAAGATAACCATAAACATGGCGCCGGCCGACATTAAAAAAGAGGGGAGTTCTTTTGATCTTCCCATAGCTGCCGGAATACTAGCGGCGATGGGGATTATAAGTGCCGGCGATTTTGAAGATACTTTGTTTTTAGGAGAGCTTGCACTTGACGGTCTGCTAAGACCGGTTAAAGGAGCTTTGCCGGTATCAGTAGAGGCAAAGAAGCAGAACATCAAACGGATACTTCTGCCGGCAGAATCGGCAAACGAGGCATCAATAGTAGACGGGATGGAAATCTACGGAATGAGCAGTCTAGCAGAAGTAGTCGCATTTCTTAACGGTGATATTAAAAAAGAAAAGACTGTTGTAGATAAAGAAAAGCTCTTTTCAGGAATAAACAGATATCATCTCGATTTTACTGATGTAAAAGGACAGGCCAATGTAAAGCGGGCGCTGGAAGTTGCGGCGGCAGGGGCGCACAATATAATAATGATAGGTCCGCCCGGTTCGGGGAAGACGATGCTGGCAAAAAGAATTCCGTCAATACTTCCGCCGATGACTTTCGAAGAAGCGCTGGAGACTACTAAGATACATTCCGTAGCCGGGATAATACCGAAAGATCAGTCGTTGATAACCGAGAGGCCGTTTAGAAATCCGCATCATACGGTATCAGACGCGGCGCTGGTAGGCGGAGGATCCTTTCCGAGACCTGGAGAAGTTTCGTTCGCTCATCACGGAGTTTTATTTTTAGACGAGCTGCCGGAGTTTAAGAAGAACGTACTTGAAGTGCTTAGACAGCCGCTTGAAGATTCCAAAGTGACGGTAAGCCGCTCCAAACTTTCATTGGAGTTCCCGGCAAACTTTATGCTCGCGGCAGCGATGAATCCTTGTCCCTGCGGATACTATACCGATCCGGCGAAGGAATGCACCTGCGCGCCGCCGCAGATACAAAGATACATGGCTAAGATATCGGGGCCATTGCTCGACAGGATAGACATACAT
>JBJKTB010000389.1:0-44256 GCA_046703345.1 Ignavibacteriaceae bacterium | reverse complement strand
GTCTCGCTTTTCTTCGCCATATCTTCATAAGCATTTACATCCGTACCGATTGCAATGCGGCTTTCATCGGTGACCAGATAAGGCTCGCCTTGCAGCAGGTTGCTTGTGGAAGCCTGCGTATCCAGGTTTGCCTTTGTAGTCCGTAAAATTTGTATCGTTTGCCCGCGGCTCATTAGAACGTGCCGCCGTCGATTGTATTAACGTTTAAAGTTACAAAAGCATTGCCGGCATCTTTAGTCCACGCCATTGTGCTGCCCATCCTTAAAACGCCGTCCGTGCCGTCCGTGCCCCAAATGTAGCCTGCAGTGCCGCCGCTTACTACCGCAACAAGCTCATCGGTGCTGGCAGCCGGAATATTTAGAGCACTCTTAAAGTCGTTAAAAGTCATCTTCTTTTCTTTTTGTTCTGCAGCTTCGCTGGCATCATGGATAAGGATTAAATCTTCCGCACCGCTTACACTTGCAAGCGCGGTAAGATCGTCCAGCGCGGGTACAACCGGGATCATCGTTGTTGCATCGGTCGGTAAATGCAAGGTGCCGCGGTCGGTTGTAACATGCAGCTCGCCCGCGTTCAATGAAGTTGAAGGCAGATTAGCTTTCAATCCCCTTTTTGTTTTTATTATCTGAGCCATTTTCTACTCCTAAATTTTATAATTAATTTTATTCCGTTATTCAAAAGTTCCGCCGTCTAATGTTTTAGTAAATTTATACCCTCTGTCCTGCGTGCTGTCAACCATTAAAAAATAATCGTTCGATCCGATGGGGAGCCTTACCGGCTGCGCGCTCGCATCTCCAACTATCAGATCTCCTTTCGCATTAATCGTAGAAGCACGGACGTAATCCGTTATACTTCCTCCCGACGGCCCCTGCTCTCCTATTTCAATAACCTCAAGGTTGTCGTTAACAACTTCAATAACTTCGGATTCGTCAAATTCGAATACCTCTGTTTCGTTTTCCGTTATTACTATAAAATCTTTATCCATTATTTTTTCGGGTTCTTTGTAATTTCGCCTTTAATTCTCCGGATCGGCTCCGGAGTCGTATTTATAATATCGAACTCATAATCTGCGGTTACAAAATTCAAGTCGGTTATTTTTGCGGCCGAAATATTTACGGAATATTTACCGTCGGTTGTGCCTACGGTAATTTCGCCGCTAGAAGGCGTATAGGTTGCCAGAAGCTCGCCGTCGCTTTTGCGGAATATTTTTAATGATGCCGAAAAGCCCGTTATGTTAACGGGCGTTCTGCTGCTTTCTGTGCCGGTCTTCCAGACGAATGAAAAGCCCCAGGCAATTCCGTCTTCTATTATAAAGTTCTTTTGGGCTGCATCCATTTATTTCCCCGCATTTGCTGCCTTTTGAAAATCTATTACGTTCGATCCGGCTTTCTTCTGGGAGATCTTGCCGGTTAACAGCACAAGTTTGCTCCCGCATTCGGTAAGCTCATACCGCTTGCCTATAATTTCATTGTTGCCGGTTACATCCATTTCGTAGCAGTCGCCGTTAATCTGCAGGCCGCCGGTTCGCGTGGAAACGAAAATTGTTTTGCCGCCGGCTACGCTGTAAATACGCAAAGACTTTGCCTTATTATCAATAATATAAGGCACTTTTAATTTGCTTTTAACGGCCTTTTTATCGCCGCTTGATATTTCATCCTCGATGAATATATCTACTTCTTTTTTTTCTTTAGCCATTTCGAAATTCCTTATTTTATTTTAAGCCGAAGGCTCAAAGGCCTTCGGCTGAATAATTAATAACCGATGGTTACCGTACCGCCGTTTGCGCCGTCATCATCATCAACGCCGCCGTAAGAAGCGCCGGTCTGAACCGTAATTTCATACGGCCTTACCATGCCTTCGTATGTACATTTCAGATTCCTTTTGTCGTCGGAAAAAGTCGGCTCGTCAACAGGAGTTAAAGTGCCGGCGGTAAAGTCAAATTCATCGTAATAGCTGCCTTCGTTCGGTATCTGCAGCTTAACTGTTTGGCTCATGTTCTTACTCAGCTGCGTAACTATTTTTGATATTGAGGCGTCTTTGCCGGTTATTTCCAAATGGCAGAGGAAGCCGTCTATCATATTAGCGCCCAAAGCATTTTCGGAGTCGATTGATTTTATTGAGAACTTTAAGTCTTCAAACTCCGATGCCGATATTAAGCTTGTACCGCTGGGTGCCTGAATAAGAAGATCGTTAAGGTGCGCTCTTCTTGCCTGCGTAAAATCAACTCCGTCAACCGTAGCGCCGAGCGAGATCGCCGATTCGCTGTCTGCTGCGTCCAGCATTGTCTGAACGGTTGAATAATCCGCCGCACCGGTTAAGGTTTCTTTTATGGATCTTCCGTCGAGTGTCAGCAGATATTCAAACGCAAGGCCAAGCACGAATGTTGATGCTGTAAATTTGAAAACATCTTCGCTGTTCGCGGTGGAAGACTGCTTATCGCTGAGCATCTGCACATCCATGTTGCAGTTCATGTGCCTTAATAAGCCGGAAAATACATCAAGGGATGAGTGGAATGTTTCATATTCGGCTTTTGCCTGCAGCATGTTCCTGGCGGTCCTCTGCTTATAATCTTTCCGCGTTTTATACGGGGAAAAGGTCAAAGTCGCTTTATCTCGGAAGCCTGCCATTACAATCCCGGCGGGAGTTGTGGCCAGTGTTCCGAGGTTGCATTTACCAATTGCTTTTATTCCAGGTATTGAAATCATTTTGTTTACCTCTAATTTTTATGTTCTTAAATCTTCTTCCGCATAATCCAGCGGCACACCGAATGTAACCGGGTATTTCCAAACTCCGTTTGCTTCTTCCGCTAATGACGAAGCAACAGGATAAATTTTATTTTCATAGCCGGGGCGTTTGTTAAATACTTCAATCCCGGCAACCGCACCAAGAACAAAGTCGACATAATCCGCCGGTATCATTTTATAATGTTCAACAGAAATTCTCGGGCTGTCTATAAAACGGATTATGGGGACAACCGAAATGAGCATTTCTCTTTTCATAAATATTTTGTTGCCGCGGTAATCATCCCGCTTTGTAAAATTATCGCCCGCATATAAAAGTCCTATAACTCCCACCGGATCTTTAAGCACGTAGCCGTCAAGCTGCGTAAGCCTTTCGACGGCAACACGGTTTGCCTGGTCCAGCTCTTTTAATTTTTCGCTCAAAGCATCTTCAATAACCTTAAACGCTTCCGATATTTTTTCTATTGTATATTCCATAATTCCTTTATAAAAAAGCCGGAGGCGAGGAATGAACCCCCGGCTTTGTGGGCGTTATTGACTGGGGACCTTTAATTTAAATACTTTAAGTACCGCCGAGATTACCGGCCAGCTTGCAAACCCGTTTGCCATTAGCGAGGACGCGAGCCCGTATATAAAGATGTAATACCATTCAAGCTCGGCAAACATTCCCAGCTGAAAGAGCCATCCTAGTGCGCTTATAATAAATCCTATGATAACGCTTACCCAAATTGTAACGCCGTCTTTTGTACTATATTTCTTTTTTACCAATGAGGTTAATAAAATAACCGCTGTTGTAAGTCCGGCAAGAGTAACAAATACAATATCCAGATTAATCGGCTCGGGCGGTGCGGTGCCCGTCTGGGCAATTGCGGCAACGGGCAGTACCACTATAAACAAGAGAACGGTGAATAGTATTTTTACGGCTTTATTAAAGAGTAATCGTAACATGTTACCTCCTAATAAATAAATAGATTATTAATGCGATAAGCATCCCGACAAACACAAGCCCGATCTTTGCAAGCATCGGCGTCTGGATTATGTCCGGGGGCTGAGTAATTTTTAACGTGTCCCAGTAAACTATTGAGTCGGGTTTTATTTTAAGATAGAACTCGCCCATGCTTTCAATTTTATTGCCTAAACTTTTATTGTCTTTAATCAGCTGCTCAACTCTTGCTCTTAATGCGGAGTCCGGTATAAATTTTACAACCTGCACAGTGTCTTTGCCTTCAATCCGGGTTGCTATAAATAAAGTATCTATCCAATGCGAGTCCATCGTATTTTCAATTGTCGGCGGCTTAATTATCTTTGGTTTAATTTCCACCGTCTCTTTAGCTCCGCTGCATCCGAATAAAAGCAGCAGCGCCAGCATTGCAATAATTATTTTTATAAAAATTTTTATCTTTCTCATAGATCTAATATTTTACCAGTGTAAAATTCGTTATCCGGAAATAGTTAGCCGGCTGTATACATCTATTCTTTAAATAAACTCCCTCGCCATTATCCTGGCTGCCGCGCTCGTTGCTGCTTGTATTCCCTTCAACTGTTTTGCCGCATTGCTCGCCCCAGCTTCTTACAAAACCAATGTGCCCGCTTATAGTTTGACCTTTACGCCAAACAACAATAGTTCCGGGCTTAATTTTTACTTTTCCTATTAGTACATCATTTGCTTTAATTGAATTCTTTCTGATGAAGGATCTTGCAAGTCCGGAGCGGACAGCCGGCTGCTTAGCTTTTGCAGCGGTTAAACAGTAAGAAACAAATGCGGCGCACCACGAATCACCGCGCCTGCGTCCTACGCTGTGCAGAAACTTTTCAACTGCCGGTCCGTCGTTATGCCCCGTTAATTCCGTTGTGCCCGCATAACTCATTGCCGTATCCAATGCAGGGCACGCCGCGGTATATTGGCTAAGAGCCGAGAATAGCGGCAGCAACGATAAGAGCAAGAGACAACATAAAAATCGCATAAGCGATGTTTCCTTTTTTTAATTCTGTAATTGTATCAATCTCGCGCATTGCATAATTATCAAACGCCCAGAATAATATTATACCCAGCGCAGCCTTTGCAAGCTCAACGCCGAATGACGACAGCTGGATTGCAAATTCAAACGTTATAAACACAGTCAGTATGGAAAGTAAAAAAGTTGTTATAAATAATTTACCGTGTGCCGATGTTAAAAAGTTTTTCATTAATATTTATCCCATAAATCGCTGTTGAACATTCTGTCGCTTGATGTCTTATTAGTTTTAATTTCATTTGAAATTGACTGCGGCTCTGTTGAGATCCCGATGTCAATCAATCCCTTATTTATATCCGACAATAACTTTAATCCTTCTTTGCGGATTGATAATATTGAGTCCGGCATATTCTCCATGCTGCGCCGCTCATAGCAGTGGTAAATTGTAAAGCTGTCGCTTAGGTTTGCAATTATTCCCGGTACGGAAGTAAGCGGAAGCGTATATCTCCCGCGCAGATTTGCGTCAATTTCCTGCTGTGCAACATCCGCTGCTTCATTAAATCGGACAACTATATTATCGCTGCTGTCCGTAAGATCTATTTCATTATCATTTCTTACTTCATCGTTAAGCAGCTGGATCAATGTCTGCTGGTTAATTCTTTTTGATACGCTATCTATGGTTGAATACATTTAAACTCTTAATCTTCTTTATAAAAATCCCCCTCTCATATTCCAGAGAGGAGGACCAGGGAACAGGGGGAAACTATTTAAGCAATTACCGTACTGAATAAGTAACCGAGATCGTTAGCCGTTATTTTCTCTTTACAAGATTCTCCGGCTTTAATGTAGGTGCCGCCTTTCAGTCCGGATTTAGGTTCGGGCATCTGTCCTGCTACTGGCGTTCCGAAGCGTGCGGTATATCCGAACGTCATTCCGCGGGTTGTGTTTGCCAAGGTGTTGCGGTAGATTAAAGCGCAGTAATTACCCCAGACACGTGCAAAGCTTGCGGTCTGTCCTTTTTTGGATGAATTAAGCCAGCCCTGGCCGACTAGTATTTCCTGCAGTTCTAAAAGTTCCGCAACCGCCTGGCGCGCAGCTACTCCGCTGTCGCCGGAATTTTTATTTGTAGCTTTAATAACTTTCGGGTGCCTGCGCAGCACAGTCCAAACCGAATTACCTAGGACCATTACGTTCGGGCGCATTATGCATACATCCAACGCGGTAAGAATATCTTCAATCGGGTCGGAGTTTGTAAAGTCGCTCCACTTATCCGTGCCGCTTAGTGCGGATTTGTTTGCGGATGCAAAGCTGGAAGTATTAAAGACAAGATCGGCTACGCGTTTTTCTCTTGCCAAAAGATTAAGATCCTGGATTCCTTCAACTGCATTGCCTAACGGATCATAGTTCGGCGGCGCGTTGTCAATATCATCCTGCGGTACCAGATCGGATAAGCCGTAATCGACACAAGTATCCGTATCTTCGGTTGCGTTAAATTCAACCTGGTTCGGTGTGCCTTTACGGCCGATGTAGTTGTCCGGCAAAGTAAACCTTTCCGATTTTTCGTAAGACAAATATTTGAATTCTTTTTTACCGACCTGCACGTAAGGCAGAACCTGGTCGGCAATTAAAGCTTCGTTCCTGTAAGCGATCGCAATCGCCGTCAGTTCGGGGGTGATTGGGAATGGTGCTAGTCCCATGTTATTTTCTCCTAAATATTAATTAAAAATTTTTTCATAGAACATTTTTCCGGGTCCCTCTTTTATATAGAGGGACTCAGGAAAGATTAAACTAGCTTAAAGTAACTCCGGCTTCTCCGAGAACATGCCACTTAGAAACACCGCCGACTAACGTTAATGCCTCGCCTACGTTAGCGAACGTTGCGGTAGTGGTGGCTGTTCCGCCGTCTACATTTGTTAAAGCTAAGGTTACATCGCCGCCGTCGACCGTCATTTCAATTACTTTAACCTGGCCGAGCATTGTTGCGTTTGGAGCTGCAAGAGTAATCGCTCCGGCGCCGGAAACTGTATTATCAATTTTTGTTACTCTCTTTGTTATGGAAACGGCATCTCCCGAATCAATTGTTTCCGTATGAGCCGATATATCGAGTAAGTTTAATTCGGCCGGTGTTGCGGTTACTTCAACCTCGCTTCCGGATGCACCGATTGAAAGCTTTGCTGTGTTTATTTCATCAACTGCTTTGTTTGCATCCAGTACAACTCCGGAGCTTGCCGCAGCCGTACCGGCAGTAACCGAATGAAGTACGTTCAACTCGGCCGGTGTTGCGGTTACTTCAACTTCGCTTCCCGAAGTACCGATAGAAAGCTTAGCCGTGTTTATTTCATCCAATGCTTTGTTGGCATCAAGAGCAACTGCCTTGCTTGCAACCGCTGTTCCGGCAACGGTGCCGTCAAGTAAATTTAATTCCGCCGCAGATGATGTTACCGCATCAAACTTGCTTACTTTCTGCGGGTAGACGAATAGAGATCCGATGTCGCCGGATACTCCGCTGTCTTCCGCTACGCCTATTGACTGGCAGGCGCCGGATGCAAGCATTACGTCTGTAAGCTTTACCGCTTTGCCGCTTGCGTCCGCAGTAAGATAATCGCCCTTGGTAATTGTTCCGCCGTACTCAACTTCGGCAAATCCCGCGCGGATTACGTCAACTCTTTCATCCGCATCAACCGTTATTGCTTCGTTAACTCCGACAAGATTATCGGTATTTGCCGAGGCGGTAATTACCTGCTTTGTGCTGGTACCAAATTTTACAATCCTGTATTTGGTTATCGCAGCTTCCGCATCGTAGGTTTTAATTACTAATGGTTCTTTCATTTCTTTAGCCCTTCAAATAATTGTTAAAATTTTTATTTGGTGTTCTTTACATGAGCAACAGCTGCGCTTGCCGAAATCGTTCTGCCGGCAGCCTTTTCCGAAGCCTGGAATTCGATTGCCTTTTGCGCAAGAGTTTCTGCATCGTCGCCGCTGTTTCCTTTTGCATTATCTTTGCTTGCAATCTCCTGCAGTTCAACTTTATCCGGAAGAGCTTTGAAAAGTTCTTTTGTAAAGTCGTAAGCATTGAATTGGATTTTAGTTTGTTCCGAACCGGCCGCCGAGCTTGTCGAAGCAGTAGAGAATTCAATTGTGCCTTTTTCTTTTTGCGCCGTTAAAAATTCAACATACTTTTCTTTGTCCGCCGGGATGATCTTTAGTTTAAGTTCTTCGCTTTCGCAGAACTGGAGGGCTTCGTTCCTGATTGCGGCTTTTTCTGCTGCGGTTATTTTGTCGGCCGCCGACTGCAGCTCAACCTTTTTAGATTCGAGGTCCGTTGTAAGCGTTTGGTTCTCCTGCTGTAATCCTTCAACCGCTGTTTTCAAATTCGGGTCGATCTTTGACCAATCGACTTTTGATAAATCTATTGTAGACATTTTATCTCCGTTTTTATTTTGTTGTGAAAAACTTGCATTTACTTCCGACGAGGTTTCATAGATCGACGGCGGGTTTCCTAAACCGTTTAGCTCATATTCCGGCAGAATATTGTCCGCCTCTTCGAGAGAGAATTTATCTATTAAAAAATTTTTTGTGTTCCTGAATAGTGTCTGGATGGTTCTGAAAGGATAGCTGCTTATAGTAAATTGTGCAAATTCAACTTCATCATTTTCGGTATTGGCAAAATGCGATTCTTCTTCTTCAAATAATTGGCTTAATGAAATTAAATTATCCTCTTCCGTTTTGTCGTCGGCTTTTGAAAAGTTATATGTGCCCAGCCCGGAAACAGCGGGAGCGATTTCCGGAGGAAGAAAAGATATGTTCTTTAATGCGTAATTTTTTTTATCAAGAGTTACGCTGCGCCCTGGCAGCTTTCCCGCGTTCACGGCAATTTTAAATTTGCCGTTTACTTCTTTGGGCAGGGCTAAAAGAAAATCACCCACTCTTTTCAGCTTGCTGATTGTACCGAAACCGATGCTGTCCATGCGCGGGTGCTCAATTACAAACTGCGGCTCTTTTGATAGATCCGAGTTTTCAATTATCTCGTCAAGCTTTTCGGTATTTATGTTTACAAGCTGGCCGTTTTTATCTGTAAAGTTCCCTGTTCTTAATATAGGCATCCAGTTAAATTTGTCCATTATAATGATTCCGCTCTTTCATTTATAAAATTTATAATTTGTTCTCTGTGATTTTTTAATTTGCCGTTGAGATTTTTATAAAATGTATCAGTACAAATCCCCAAATGTCTTACAATTTGATTAATTGATATTCCGAATTCTTTTGCTTTGAATTTTGCATATGCCATTTCACAATGGCATGGCGAGAGTGGAATCGCCCCATATTTAAGCCCTATAATTAGGGTATTATTTCTTATCAATTGGAATAATCTTTTCACATTCAATTCTATTTTTTGATTTTTAACATAAAAAACCAATCCGCCGTAAGATATTGACAGAGTCAAAATCTTACGGATAACTCATTCTTTATATTCCTTGCCAAATATTTTATATAAAAACAGCGGGCTTAAAATGTTTGCATCTCTCTTAACAGTTTTAGCTTTTATTATAGCTGAGCAGGTAATACCGGATACTCCGAGTCTTACAATGCAGATTATAATTCCAACCGGCAGCATCTGCGGAACAATGTTCGCAGGCTGGTATTATATGTTTAAATATTTTATGAAGCAGAACCAGAAGCAGTTCGAGTTTGCGCTCCGCCAAAACCAGGAACAGTTTGAAACCGCGCTGGACCAAAAGGATAAACAGAACAAAGACATCGCCGACTTGCACCAGAAAACAATCGACAGACTTTTTGAAGTAATTAAAAACGATGTTGAATACAAAGAAATTCTTACCGGTGTGTTAATAGAAATTAAAAATGAAATAAAAAAATAAAGGGTTGATAAATGCCTTATGAATTAGAACAAGCAAACGGGAGATATGCGATTTTAAAAAAGCAGATCTACCAGCTCGGCATAAAAGCACAAAGCATGGTTAAAGATATTCAGGAAGAGACAGACACTTTTATGTCCGACAAAGATTTTTCGACAATGGATTTCCAAAAAGTTGAAACGCTTGCTAAGGAGCTTCAGCAGCTGCAGAAAGATTATACCTCTAAAGTCGAACAGATGAACAAGCTAAAAGCAACTTTTAATATCTCGGAGTAAGCTATGCCGGATCCCGCGTTAAAAGAAAAAGCAAAAGAGATGTTCGTCATTAACGGATTCAGCATGGACACAATCCTTACAATGATGAACGGCGAAGTATCCAGGAAGACATTGTACAACTGGCGCAAGCAGGAAGACTGGGGAAGCCAGCGCAGAGCGCGCGCGGAAAAAACCAAAAGCAGACGCGAAAGACTTGAAGCGCTTCTGGATAGAACTCTTGATGAACTTGAAATTAAAATGGACCCGAAGCTGATCTTCTCATTAGGCAAAGTAGTCGCCGCATTAAAATCATCTTCTACATTCCAATTTACAGAAGAGAAAAAAGAAGACGACGAAGCAAAGACTCAAGATATATCGGAGGAAACCTGGAATAAGATTGAAGAGAGATTAGGACTTAATTAATGCTATTTATGCAAAAAAATAATATTTCCGGCCATGATGCGGCGAAACTCTTATTTTACGGAAATAAGCCGACACCCTTTAAACCCTATTTAATCCTAAAGTTATGGGAAATTAACACCCTTTTAATAAGCATTTTTCAGCTTTTTAACCCGGCTTCAAAAGCGGAAAATGCAGCCACGGCCGTTTATGTGCGTAATAAAAGAAATCCGGGAAACAAGCCTTGCGGGAAGGGTATGCAATTATTAAAAGAAATTAACGGGGGTTGTGGCGAAATTAAAGGGCATCCGTTAATAATGGCGAGCTTGATATGGCAAAGTTAAAATTTTTACCCTTTCAAGCTGCATTTATAAACGACGGCAATCAGTTCATAATTTATGAAAAGAGCCGCCGTATAGGAATTACATTTGCAGCAGGCTATAAAGCAACGAGGGATATTGCAAAGAAAAATGTTAAAGGCAATAAAGTCTGGTTCAGCTCTGCAGACTTAACCGTGTCTGAAGAGTTTATCGATTATGTTCAGTTCTTTGCGCGGTATATCGGCGCAGCCGCCGAATATGTAGGGGAAATTTTAATTGATAAAGAAAGCGATATGACCGCCCGCTGCGTACGCTTTAAAAGATACGGCGGGGAAATAAATGCGATCTCTTCCAACCCGACAAACATACGCGGCAAGACCGGCGATTTTTACGGCGATGAATTTGCCCACCATAAAGATCAGGAAAAAATGTTTACCGCAAGCAAGCCTCTTTCTCTCCGCGGAGCCAGAACAATTTTAGTAAGCACGCACAACGGCGAAGAAGCTAAGTTCAACCAGCTCATTAAGGAGATTGAAAAAGGCAAAGACGGATCCATGAAAAGATGGCACCGTTATAAAACTACAATCGACGATGCAATTAAAGAAGGATTGGTAGATCAGATACTCGGACATAAAGCAACTAAAAAAGAAATTGAGATCTGGCTGGAAGATGCTTTCAGCGGAATGACGCAGGAAGCGATCGATGAAGAATATTACTGTATCCCTAGATCCGGAGGAAGCGATCACCTTTTGCCTTATGAATTAATTAACCCGGTTGAAAGAGATGAAATACTGAACGATACTTTAAAAGATATTCAAGGAGATCTTTACGTCGGCATGGATGTTGGGCGAAAGAGAAATCCTTCCGTAATCTGGGTTGATGAAAAACTCGGCGAGCTTTTATATGCACGCAAAGTTGTAAGACTAAAAAATACCGCTTACAAAGTTCAGAAAGAAATTTTATATGATATTCTTTCGCATCCTAATTTCAGACGCGCTTGCATCGATGCAACCGGCATAGGCAACCAGCTTGCGGAAGAAGCTCAGCAGGACTTCGGCGCTCTGCGCGTTGAGCCGGTTATGTTTACCCAGAAGTCGAAAGAAGAACTTGCTTCTTATACTTACATTGCTTTTGAAGGAATGAAAAATTTAATTCCGCGCGATAGAATAATAAGAGAAGATTTATATTCAATCAAAGCGGTAAGGACCGCGGCCGGCAATGTTAGATACGAAGCACAGGAAAGCGACGACGGCGGACATGCAGATATATTCTGGGCAAAATCATTATGCTTAAATGCATCTAAAACTTACAGCGGACCTTTAATTGTTTCATCTGCGGGCAGAAAACATATAACCGAATTAATCGATAGATATTAAAACGCTTGGCGCTTAGCGCTTTGCACTTTGCGAGGTAATTATGGAAAAAGGAATTTATATAAACCCGACGACTTTTGTATCTTTAAGAAATATACAGGCCGGTTTAACTTCGGAGATGGCAACACGCCAGTTTGCGGCGGGCGCTTATGTCGGCTTCTTTAGCTACCTGCCGGATCCCGACCCTATTCTGCGCAAGCTTGGATCCGATCAAACTGTCTATAAAGATTTGTTGAGTGATGACCAGGTAGGGCCGCTCGTTGAACGCAGAAAAAATTTAACTAAATCTTTGGACTGGGATATTGTCGCACCCGATATAGACCCAGGCGCGTCGAAGCAAAGCGGAGCCGGCGATGCCGAGGTTGAGCTTTGCAGAGAAGTGCTGCAGACTCTTGAATCAAACGGGTGCTATGTTAAAGATATTATCTCGCAGACTTTGGATCCTATCTTCTGGGGATATGCTCCCTTCGAAATAAATTTTGCAAAAATAAATAATAAAATTCTTCCTGTTGAAGTTTGGGAAAAGCCGCGCGAATGGTTCTTTTATGACAATGAAAATCAATGCCGGTTTAGAAGGATGGATGACTTTAACGGCATAATAATAAACGGCAAGAAAGCAGATCCCAAAGTTGCAGTAAAATTTATAGTGCTTAGAAATAATCCTACTTATGAAAACCCCTACGGAGAAAAAGCATTAAGCCGGTGTTTCTGGCCGGTAACTTTTAAGCGCGGCGGAATGAAATTCTATACGGTGTTCCTTGAAAAATACGGCATGCCGTTTTTATTCGGCAAACTGCCGCGGGGCGCAAAATCGGAAGACCACGCGGATCTGCTTACAAAACTTGAAAACATGGTGCAGGATGCGGTAGGAACCGGGCCGGACGATTCCAGCCTGCAGCTGATTGAACGCAGCGGGACAAACTCCGGGGATCTTCATGAAAAATATTTGCAGCGCTGCGATAACGCAATTATAAGGTCCTTACTTTTAAATACGCTTTCAACCGATATACAAAAGAGCGGCGCAAGAGCCGCAAGCGATACAGGCGCAATTACGATCGAAGGCGATATACAGGGCACCGATCAAGATTTTCCGACAACATTTTTTAATCTTCTATTTAAACGTGTTGTCGACCTGAATATCGGATCAGGCTTATATCCTACATTCGAAGTAAAAGAGATCGAAAATATAAATAAAGATCTTAGCGAGCGCGATAAAAACCTTGACGGGATCGGCGTAAAATTTACGCCGGTTTACTTCGAACGTAAATATAATCTTGAAGAAGATGAGTTCGAATTAAGAGAGCCGCAGCCGCCGGTTAATCCGTTAAATCCGTTCGGCAATAATCCCCCCGGTACCGTCATGCCGGGCGGCTTGCCCGCCTCCGGCGTGGGAGCCGAGGCACAAAGCGCAGCCGAAACACAAAACAAAATACAAGCGTCCGGGTTTAAGAATCTTTTCAAAAAACTCTTCGGCAAAAATATTGAATTAAAATCCTACGAAGCTTTATCGAAGGAAAAATTAATCGGCGACATTGCCGCTGCAGCCCTGCCGGATAAACTTATGCAGTTCAGCATTGAACAAACTTTGAAACCGGTAATTGAACTTGCAAAGAATTCAAGCAGCTATGATGAATTCAAAAATAATTTAGCAGCGCAGTATCCCAAAATGAATGACGATCAAATACAAAACTTAATGACAAAAGTTTTATTCATCGCGGAAGTTCAAGGCTTAGCCGATGATCAAAAACATCTTAATACAAAGCCGGACCTGTCGCGGCGAAATCCGAAGGATGAAGCCGGATGACCGAGAACGACTTAAAATATTTGCTTACTCTTCCCCCGGAAGAAATAATAAAATGGTTTTATTCAAAAGGATATTCTTTCAGCTGGAACTGGAATGATATTTGGCAGGATGCGCACATGCGGAGCTTTACCGTTGCAAAGGTGATGAAGCTTGACATACTCCAGGAAATAAAGAACGAAACAGATAAAATATTTTCAAAAGGAATTACATATCAGCAGTTTTTAAAAGACTTAGAGCCGACTCTAAAGCGTCTCGGCTGGTGGGGTAAAGTAAGAGCCGACGAAGTGCCGGGATATGATCCCAACTCCGGGATACCTCCGGATAAAATGATTCAGCTCGGCTCTCCCCGCCGCCTGCTTACTATCTATAATACAAATGCAAACGTTGCGTACAATGCAGCGCGCTACAAGTTCCAGGCACAAAATGCGGCAAGCAGGCCATACTGGCTGTATGTGCAGATTCACCGCCCGTCTTATAGAAAAGAACATGCGCTTTACGACGGTAAAGTTTTTATGTGGAACGATCCCATTTGGGATAAAATTTATCCGCCTAACGGTTTTAACTGCGGATGCCGTGTTGTTGCATTAACATATGACGAAGTCCTTGCTCGCGGATTAAAAGTTTGGAACGGCAGCGATGTTAGAATTGATGTTGCCGACGGCTGGGATTATAACCCCGGTAAAAGTTTATTTGAACCGGACCTTTTAAAATACGATTCCGACTTAAGAGCAATCTATGAAGCATATAAATGAACGACAACAATTTCATAGAACAAATAAATTTAATAATCTCAAACCTGCAGTCCCGTTTTATTCCGGACAAGAATTTAATGACTGCAATAGCCGGACATATGCTTGCATCCGTTGAAAATAATTTTGCAACCCAGGGCTCTTTGGTTCTCGGCGGCTGGCCACAGCTTAAGCCCGCAACGTTAAAAGCGAAAAGCAGAAAAGGATTGTCATCAAACATATTGGAAGCAACTGGACAGCTGCAGCGCTCTCTGCAGGCAAATGCAAACGAAACGGAATCCGTTGTATCTACAAATTTAATTTATGCACGCTCTCATCAGTTCGGCGCCGATATATTCCATCACCCGCGCACACGCGAACTTGCCTTTAGGATGAAAAAGAAATTTAAGAATAATGGGAAGCAATGGGATTATGAAAATTTAATGCGGCAAGAAACCAATCCTAATTTAATGAGGTTTGCAGGCAAGCGGCATAAAAATGCGCTGCGCTATACTATCAGCCAGCAGTCGTATATGGTAAATATTCCCGCCCGCCCGTTTATGGTATTAACGGATAGTTATAAGAGTTTGATAATTAAAGAAATTCAAAATCATATTGCAAAATAAAGCATATTGTTTCCCCTCCAGTGGAGGGGAATTAAAGGGGTGGGTTCAAAACCTATAGCTTAAAGTCAATCTATTATTATCTGCTTTTATTTCGACTCTTTGAAAGCCAATAATAAATAAAGCCAAACTTGTAATAGCGGCAAGCCCGCCTATCTTATATTTAAGTGCTCTTTTGTCTTTTAATGCCGAAGCATCAATCCCCATAGACATTCTCTTGTCAATTTCATTATTTAATTTAAAAGAATCTTTAAAACTATCATAAGATAAATAGGCCGTTAAAGCGGCAATAGGTAGTAAATAAACATAAGGCATGGTATATTCTTTCGCTTTGTTTTTTGACGGTTCTAAATTTAGATTTATTTTCGATTGGCCATAAGAAGATACGCAAATCATTAATAAAATTATTACCGCTAAAGCCCTCATCTCTCTTCCCTCTTAATTTTTGTTTTGTTCATTTAAAAATAATTATATAACTTTCAAATGCCAAACTTCCAACGAAAAGAAACGGTTTCGAGTTTTATAACGGAACCGGCTTCCGGCTAACCGGTTACCCGGCGCCGGGCGCTTCTCGTTGGAGGCGTGGCAAAGTCGGTTCCGCTTTTTTTTGAACTCAACGGGGGTAGTTAACTTAGCCGCCGCAATTCTACAATTATTAAGAGGAGGAAAAATGTTTTCGCAGCTGCCAGATTCTGTCCCATTAATCTTATTCTTGCAAAAGGCAATCCATTTATTAACATTGGTCCAAACTATGGTTATTAGTTTAGAAGACAATTATGGTATTGATGAATGTTTGTCCGCCAATCTTGCAGAATTAAAGAAAATACTCACCGATATACTTACCGGCATAAGCTGATCTAAAGGGGGGGGACTATAAGTCCCCGCTATAATTTTTCTATTGTAATTTTTAACTTAGTAAACTCACGCATAAGCTTATCGAAGCCTTTTTTAATTTCTTCTTTGTTCTTATTTTCTTTTTCGGAGTAATAACCAAGAGCGGTTTCTTTTATTTTATTCTCGCTTTTCCCCTCTCCAAAAAAGAGCCAGTGAATATCCCCGCCGTTTAGAACGTATTTTGCCAGAAAAGGCGCCCCCGGCAGACTTGATCCGCTGAGGTTATTATTCCTTATGCTTATTTCTTTTAGATTTAACTGTCTGCAGCCTTCGGCCACAGTCCCGAATGTATCTTCGAACCACTTCTTAGTTCGGGCCGCGATTGCCGCCTTATCTAGTTCCATAATTAATATTTTATATTTTTTTTATTTTATACTTGACACGATATAATTAATTTATTATGTTCACTTGTGTGTTTAATTTCTTAAATCAAATTAAGTAAATGGAATGAAAAAGGGAAATATTTTAGACGTCGATTCAGATCCTGCTCTTGTTAGATATTATATTGATACTTTAGAGATGACTCAGGCCGATATTGCCGGCGAACTTAATTATACCGAAGCGGCGGTTTCAATGGCCATAAACAGACATCCACGCCTTAAGGACCTCAGACAGAAAATAATAAATTTAATCAATTCAAAGAACAAACAATAAAGGGAGAATCCCGTTTAAGTTAACAGGAGGAAGAATTTAATGACAAATACAAAAACAGGCAACAACCCGGTATGCACAGACCATCTACAAAACGGCTACAATCTTAATATTCATTATTTAGACCAACTTGAACAGGCCTGTTTGGAAATGCAGGAGAAGATCCGCCGCACCGGCGTTAGAGATTTTAACGTCTGGCTTTGGCTAGAAAAACAGTTTCGGGATCATTATTCCAGCCATCACATTAACGGACGTAAACCGCCGAAAGCCATTACAATCCAGCAATGGTGCAGAAACGATTCTATTTCGGTTTCATCAAAAATGGGCACCGAGGATTTTAGGCTGATCTGTCAATTCATCAACAATCATATACCTATTATCTCATACTATGAATATTCTATTTCCTACTTCTCAAAAGAAATTGCTAGAGAAGTAATAGAAGATATTAAGGCGCTTAACTCGCACATTTTAAACCTTGCAAAAGAAAACGGAGATCTCGCCGACGAATTCAATAAAGATATTATGGACGATATTCTAACCGGAGAGGAGGCCGAAAGGATAAAGAAGAAAGCACAGAATTTAATTGACAGTGCCAGACAAATAATTAATGCATGCGATAATAAATCGCTGCTTAATACACCGGCAAAAGAATCAAAAGCAAATTAACATGAAAACATTATATCAAATGCTAACCTTTCTTTGGCTTATCATCGGGCTGGTAGATTTGTTTAAGCACGACAACCCCATTGCCGCACTAAACGCCTTTATAGCCTCATTTATTTTTTTAGTCCTGTTTGTACGATTAAAATGGAGGGAAGGATGATTTACATTGTTATAATAATTGATTCGCTTCTTGTTGCCTCATTACTATTTGCATTAATCCGTTTTCTTCTGCGCAGGCACCCGGATGTTGCGGGTTTCCTTTTTACCGATGCGGACAGCAAAACACTTAACGAGACTTTCGCTTCAGCAGCTTCGTTCAATAAAAACTTAAAAGATACGGCGGCCAATAATGTTTAAGACAATAGAAATTTCTTTTAAAGATATATGCGAAGAAGCCAAGAGCCATTACCCGGATCTTGAGCCGATGGAGCAGTTAAAAAGATTTATCGGCTTCCAGGGGCTTATTTACAAAAATACTACCGGCGACAGGCATGACACGGCAAGCATTAAAATGATGGCGGCAAAATTTTTATATAATATCTTCTATGAAAATAGGAATTAAATTATGCAGGATTTAAACCTCGAAATAAAAGAAGGCGGCGATACTATCCGCGCATTTTTTTCTATGCATAACATAAGACTTATTCACCGCACATTTATAAGATGGGACGGATATAACTATCCCATCCCCGCAGAATTCCAGAAGTACCACATGAAAAAGGCAATGGTCGGGCACACAAAAGATCACCGGCTTATATTTCTAACTCCCGATCTTACTCTATGCTATCTGCCCGCCGCAAAACAAATTATAAAATTAAAAGGAGAATTAAATATATGTACATAATAACTTCGTGGTTATTAATCCTTATTACCGCACTTTACATGCTGCGCAAAATTAGAAAGAGCGCGCCGCATAGGACATACAGAAACTCTTTTAACAAAGATGATTTATGAAAGCTATAATTCCCGGTTCGCAGCATGAAAATTTAATAAGCTTAAAGCAGCTTGCAAAGCTTATTAACGAAATTCACTGGCAGAAGGAATATAATACGATCCGCAAAAGAGCCGCGCGCGGCAAATACAAAACTTATATAAAGATTAAAGGCGAAGGATACGTTTCAATTGATGATCCGGAAGTACCTGTAAATATAAAAGCCAAATTCCACCCGGCAGTTTCTGCAAGGTCGTCGAGTAGTCCCGATTCATCGGGACATATCGAGACGACCGGGAACGAACTAAGTCCCAGGCAGTACCAATTTGCAATAGCGGCCGCAAAGCTGATAAATATGTTTATAGAGTATAGCGGCCTGCCTGAGAACAAAGGCAATAAAACAAATGCCCAGCATAAATTTGTTAATGCGTATAACAACAAAGCATGGGAAGATATTTTTAAGATTATAGGTCAGCGCAACATACAGACAATCCGCAAGTGGAGGACAAAATATATTAACTCCGGAAAAGACTACAGGGCGCTTGCTCCGCAGTATCCGGTTAAAAAACAAAGCTGTGTTACTCCGGAAGAATCCAAGGTTTTAATTAGACTGCATTTGAACCCTCTAAGAAAGCCTCTGGTTTCTGAAACCGTACATATGGCAATAGACTTCTTTGTAGCCAAAAGATTTCCCCATATTCGGAGCTATACAACTTACTGCCGATTTCTTAACCAATGGATAAAAGATAATTATGCGGACTATATTTTTTATAGAGAAGGCGAGAAGGGACTTGATGATAAAGTTTTGCCCTACCTAGAAAGAGATTATGATAAAGTTGAAGTCGGCGATATTATAGTAATGGACGGCCACGTTAATAACTATGAAATAATTAATCCTCTGACCGGCCTGCCGAAAAGAATGATAACTGTCGGCGCAATGGATTTTAAGAGCCAATATCTGGCCGGATATGAAATTGCAATTACAGAAAACACATTGTCTATTGCAAGTGCGCTGCGCCGGGCAATACTTAACCTAGGAAAAATTCCGAAGATAGTTTATATAGATAACGGCAAGGCATTTAAAGCAAAATATTTCCATGAATCGGATATAGATAATCTTGAGCCTCTTTTTGCCCGGCTGGGAATAGATACGATTTTTGCTAAGGCATATCATCCTCAGGGCAAGCCGATTGAACCGTTCTGGGATTGGATGGCAGAACTCGAAAGGATTATCCCTACTTATGTAGGGACATCTATTGAGAACAAACCTGCAAGGATGAACCGAGGTGAAAAAATTCATACAAAGCTTTATCAAAAAGCAATGCAGGGTACAACTATTGATATTTGGACTGCGCATAAAGCAATGGGCTGGTGGCTGGATAAATATCATAACCGCGAAAAGATTTCCGGGCACTTAAAAGGACTGACTCCGGCAGAGGTCTTTAACGAAGGCAGAGGTCCGGGCGTTAATAAAAAAGAACTTATCTTTTTAATGATGCAGATGAATATTGCTACACTTTACCGCAAAGGCATAAGATTATTTTCTACCTGGTTCTGGAATGAATCTTTATTCGGAAAGAAGCTTGGACCAGGCAGCGAATTACTTATACGTTATGATTTGCTGGATCGTGATTCAATTTTTGTTTATGACCTAGCCGGTGAATTTATATGCGAAGCAAAGGATGTTGAAAAAGTTCATCCTGCAGCCGGTTTGCTGGGCAATGAAGAAGATATTAAAAAATTACACGAACAACTGGCAATTAAAGAAAAATTAAAATCTTCAATAACCGGAGAAGCGAAACAATTTATTCAGGAAGAGATATTCCCTGACATTAAGCGCCAGCTACAGGACGCAAATATATTGTCTTTGCCCGAGCACTCGGACAATCCGGAATCGGAAAATGAAGAAGCACCCCCATCCGCTAAAGCTTCGGAGGGCAAAGGGCGTAAGAAGAAAAAAAGCATTACGGATTTGTGGAATAATCCGGGACAAAAAAAGGTGCGCAATATTGATTTAACTTCCAAAGCAGCAGAGGGATAAAATATGACGAGGAAAGTCAACAACATCATCGACAGAGTAATTAAAAGAAAAGCGGTCGGGATAATCTACAACATCCCCAAAACCGATGAGGCTATTCTGCAGAACAAACTGCTTGACCAGAAAAAAGCAGTTGTAATAAGAGGCCGGGACGCATACACGGCACCTATGTTCATGTTCCGCTTATCCTCAAAACTGAAAATAAAAAACATAACGTTTAACCAGGTAGCCGCTTTTATTGAAGGCAAACTGATTACCGTTACCGGCGCGGACGTTATAAAGAGCAGCTATAACAGAATTATAGACGATGCTTATAAATACAAAGTGCCATTGCTTATTCTAATGAATAGCGATACCACAATGAAAGACTTCCGCAAACTGAAAGCTTACACAAAAATTTTAACGATAGAACAAGACTATAATTATTTATAAATATTATAGGAGGAATAATATATGCCCGAACAAATTCTCAGCGATTCTAGGATAGAAGAAATAAGAAAACGTCTCAATCAATTCATGGCTGAAAATACTTTAAGGAGTAATTCAACCATAGGTAATAACATCGGTATGTCTCCCGGTACTATCTCGCTGTTCCGTAATGGCAAATATGAGGTTAGAAAGGAAAAGCTTTCCGAACTTGCGAACCGAATAAACGATTACCTTGACAGTGAAGAGGCCGAAATTACTAAGGCGGTAAGCAAGGGGATCTTAACCTTTGCAGAAACTACCGCCGCACAGACAATATTTAAAGTAATAAATCATTCGGCCGAAGAGCATACAATCGGAGTTATAGCCGGCGTGCCCGGCTGCGGCAAAACAATTACGGTGAATGAATATAAGAAGCGGAATAAGAATACGATACTTATAGAAGTGACTCCTCTGGTAACGGTCCGCAGTTTAATAAACGATGTTTGCAAAGAGCTGAAGATCCCGCTGTTCTCATATACTTTAAAAGATACTCCTAGGTTAATTTCAAACCAAAACCTTTTCGAAGAAATAATAAAAAAGCTTAACGGGACAAACCGCATACTTATTATTGACGAAGGGGAGAACCTCAGTGTTTCTTGTATAGAAATAATTAGGCGCATACAGGACTTTACCAGCATCGGCATGCTGCTTTCCGGAACACCCAAACTTTTAGACAGACTAAGAGGGCCGCGCAAAGAGCTGCAGCAGCTGTTCAGCCGAATAGGAATAAAGGAAGAAATTACTTTGCTGCAGCAGGGTGATGTGAAAGCAATTCTGCATGTGAACTTTCCGGAAGCAATGAAATTTGCAAACACGTTCCTGCAGCTTTCAAAGCACAACGGCAGACTGCTGCAGCACTTAATCACTTTGGTTAAAAGGACTATTAACGAAACCGGAGAAGAACTCTCCGATGACTTAATAGACCTTGCCGCCGGATCTTTATTAACATGAACGGAGAAGATTTGGAATTAGAAATAACAAATCACGTCTGCAAGCGGTACATACAGCGTTTCAATCCGCAGCTGGATGCAATCAATGATTTTAACGACCGTTTAATCGCCGCTAAAAAAGCCATTATTGCGATCTTAAATACCGCTAGATATTTAAGCGACGACCATCGCGGAATATTACTTAAGAGCAGTGAATATAAATGCTTTTTGATTATCCGGAACAAAACGCTTGTTACTATTTATCCCGAAGGCACGAAGCGGAAATACAGGGAAAGGAAATACAATCAAGAATGTGCATAATATATGTTTCTGATAAAACCATTGAAAACGATCTAAGAATAATTCAAGAGAAACTTGGGAGCGAATTCATATTGATAATGCTTGCAAGAATAATATCGGAAAACTACTGGTGGGTCTGGCCAGAAATGAAAAAAGAAATAGACAAAGAATTAAAGAAGGAGGGCATGCCCTCCTTCTTTAATTCTTTGTCTATTTCTTTTTTCATTTCTGGCCAGACCCACCAGTAGTTTTCCGATATTATTCTTGCAAGCATTATCAATATGAATTCGCTCCCAAGTTTCTCTTGAATTATTCTTAGATCGTTTTCAATGGTTTTATCAGAAACATATATTATGCACATTCTTGATTGTATTTCCTTTCCCTGTATTTCCGCTTCGTGCCTTCGGGATAAATAGTAACAAGCGTTTTGTTCCGGATAATCAAAAAGCATTTATATTCACTGCTCTTAAGTAATATTCCGCGATGGTCGTCGCTTAAATATCTAGCGGTATTTAAGATCGCAATAATGGCTTTTTTAGCGGCGATTAAACGGTCGTTAAAATCATTGATTGCATCCAGCTGCGGATTGAAACGCTGTATGTACCGCTTGCAGACGTGATTTGTTATTTCTAATTCCAAATCTTCTCCGTTCATGTTAATAAAGATCCGGCGGCAAGGTCTATTAAGTCATCGGAGAGTTCTTCTCCGGTTTCGTTAATAGTCCTTTTAACCAAAGTGATTAAGTGCTGCAGCAGTCTGCCGTTGTGCTTTGAAAGCTGCAGGAACGTGTTTGCAAATTTCATTGCTTCCGGAAAGTTCACATGCAGAATTGCTTTCACATCACCCTGCTGCAGCAAAGTAATTTCTTCCTTTATTCCTATTCGGCTGAACAGCTGCTGCAGCTCTTTGCGCGGCCCTCTTAGTCTGTCTAAAAGTTTGGGTGTTCCGGAAAGCAGCATGCCGATGCTGGTAAAGTCCTGTATGCGCCTAATTATTTCTATACAAGAAACACTGAGGTTCTCCCCTTCGTCAATAATAAGTATGCGGTTTGTCCCGTTAAGCTTTTTTATTATTTCTTCGAAAAGGTTTTGGTTTGAAATTAACCTAGGAGTATCTTTTAAAGTATATGAGAACAGCGGGATCTTCAGCTCTTTGCAAACATCGTTTATTAAACTGCGGACCGTTACCAGAGGAGTCACTTCTATAAGTATCGTATTCTTATTCCGCTTCTTATATTCATTCACCGTAATTGTTTTGCCGCAGCCGGGCACGCCGGCTATAACTCCGATTGTATGCTCTTCGGCCGAATGATTTATTACTTTAAATATTGTCTGTGCGGCGGTAGTTTCTGCAAAGGTTAAGATCCCCTTGCTTACCGCCTTAGTAATTTCGGCCTCTTCACTGTCAAGGTAATCGTTTATTCGGTTCGCAAGTTCGGAAAGCTTTTCCTTTCTAACCTCATATTTGCCATTACGGAACAGCGAGATAGTACCGGGAGACATACCGATGTTATTACCTATGGTTGAATTACTCCTTAAAGTATTTTCAGCCATGAATTGATTGAGACGTTTTCTTATTTCTTCTATCCTAGAATCGCTGAGAATTTGTTCGGGCATATATTATTCCTCCTATAATATTTATAAATAATTATAGTCTTGTTCTATCGTTAAAATTTTTGTGTAAGCTTTCAGTTTGCGGAAGTCTTTCATTGTGGTATCGCTATTCATTAGAATAAGCAATGGCACTTTGTATTTATAAGCATCGTCTATAATTCTGTTATAGCTGCTCTTTATAACGTCCGCGCCGGTAACGGTAATCAGTTTGCCTTCAATAAAAGCGGCTACCTGGTTAAACGTTATGTTTTTTATTTTCAGTTTTGAGGATAAGCGGAACATGAACATAGGTGCCGTGTATGCGTCCCGGCCTCTTATTACAACTGCTTTTTTCTGGTCAAGCAGTTTGTTCTGCAGAATAGCCTCATCGGTTTTGGGGATGTTGTAGATTATCCCGACCGCTTTTCTTTTAATTACTCTGTCGATGATGTTGTTGACTTTCCTCGTCATATTTTATCCCTCTGCTGCTTTGGAAGTTAAATCAATATTGCGCACCTTTTTTTGTCCCGGATTATTCCACAAATCCGTAATGCTTTTTTTCTTCTTACGCCCTTTGCCCTCCGAAGCTTTAGCGGATGGGGGTGCTTCTTCATTTTCCGATTCCGGATTGTCCGAGTGCTCGGGCAAAGACAATATATTTGCGTCCTGTAGCTGGCGCTTAATGTCAGGGAATATCTCTTCCTGAATAAATTGTTTCGCTTCTCCGGTTATTGAAGATTTTAATTTTTCTTTAATTGCCAGTTGTTCGTGTAATTTTTTAATATCTTCTTCATTGCCCAGCAAACCGGCTGCAGGATGAACTTTTTCAACATCCTTTGCTTCGCATATAAATTCACCGGCTAGGTCATAAACAAAAATTGAATCACGATCCAGCAAATCATAACGTATAAGTAATTCGCTGCCTGGTCCAAGCTTCTTTCCGAATAAAGATTCATTCCAGAACCAGGTAGAAAATAATCTTATGCCTTTGCGGTAAAGTGTAGCAATATTCATCTGCATCATTAAAAAGATAAGTTCTTTTTTATTAACGCCCGGACCTCTGCCTTCGTTAAAGACCTCTGCCGGAGTCAGTCCTTTTAAGTGCCCGGAAATCTTTTCGCGGTTATGATATTTATCCAGCCACCAGCCCATTGCTTTATGCGCAGTCCAAATATCAATAGTTGTACCCTGCATTGCTTTTTGATAAAGCTTTGTATGAATTTTTTCACCTCGGTTCATCCTTGCAGGTTTGTTCTCAATAGATGTCCCTACATAAGTAGGGATAATCCTTTCGAGTTCTGCCATCCAATCCCAGAACGGTTCAATCGGCTTGCCCTGAGGATGATATGCCTTAGCAAAAATCGTATCTATTCCCAGCCGGGCAAAAAGAGGCTCAAGATTATCTATATCCGATTCATGGAAATATTTTGCTTTAAATGCCTTGCCGTTATCTATATAAACTATCTTCGGAATTTTTCCTAGGTTAAGTATTGCCCGGCGCAGCGCACTTGCAATAGACAATGTGTTTTCTGTAATTGCAATTTCATATCCGGCCAGATATTGGCTCTTAAAATCCATTGCGCCGACAGTTATCATTCTTTTCGGCAGGCCGGTCAGAGGATTAATTATTTCATAGTTATTAACGTGGCCGTCCATTACTATAATATCGCCGACTTCAACTTTATCATAATCTCTTTCTAGGTAGGGCAAAACTTTATCATCAAGTCCCTTCTCGCCTTCTCTATAAAAAATATAGTCCGCATAATTATCTTTTATCCATTGGTTAAGAAATCGGCAGTAAGTTGTATAGCTCCGAATATGGGGAAATCTTTTGGCTACAAAGAAGTCTATTGCCATATGTACGGTTTCAGAAACCAGAGGCTTTCTTAGAGGGTTCAAATGCAGTCTAATTAAAACCTTGGATTCTTCCGGAGTAACACAGCTTTGTTTTTTAACCGGATACTGCGGAGCAAGCGCCCTGTAGTCTTTTCCGGAGTTAATATATTTTGTCCTCCACTTGCGGATTGTCTGTATGTTGCGCTGACCTATAATCTTAAAAATATCTTCCCATGCTTTGTTGTTATACGCATTAACAAATTTATGCTGGGCATTTGTTTTATTGCCTTTGTTCTCAGGCAGGCCGCTATACTCTATAAACATATTTATCAGCTTTGCGGCCGCTATTGCAAATTGGTACTGCCTGGGACTTAGTTCGTTCCCGGTCGTCTCGATATGTCCCGATGAATCGGGACTACTCGACGACCTTGCAGAAACTGCCGGGTGGAATTTGGCTTTTATATTTACAGGTACTTCCGGATCATCAATTGAAACGTATCCTTCGCCTTTAATCTTTATATAAGTTTTGTATTTGCCGCGCGCGGCTCTTTTGCGGATCGTATTATATTCCTTCTGCCAGTGAATTTCGTTAATAAGCTTTGCAAGCTGCTTTAAGCTTATTAAATTTTCATGCTGCGAACCGGGAATTATAGCTTTCATAAATCATCTTTGTTAAAAGAGTTTCTGTATGTCCTATGCGGCGCGCTCTTTCTAATTTTGCGCAGCATGTAAAGTGCGGTAATAAGGATTAATAACCACGAAGTTATTATGTACATATATTTAATTCTCCTTTTAATTTTATAATTTGTTTTGCGGCGGGCAGATAGCATAGAGTAAGATCGGGAGTTAGAAATATAAGCCGGTGATCTTTTGTGTGCCCGACCATTGCCTTTTTCATGTGGTACTTCTGGAATTCTGCGGGGATGGGATAGTTATATCCGTCCCATCTTATAAATGTGCGGTGAATAAGTCTTATGTTATGCATAGAAAAAAATGCGCGGATAGTATCGCCGCCTTCTTTTATTTCGAGGTTTAAATCCTGCATAATTTAATTCCTATTTTCATAGAAGATATTATATAAAAATTTTGCCGCCATCATTTTAATGCTTGCCGTGTCATGCCTGTCGCCGGTAGTATTTTTGTAAATAAGCCCCTGGAAGCCGATAAATCTTTTTAACTGCTCCATCGGCTCAAGATCCGGGTAATGGCTCTTGGCTTCTTCGCATATATCTTTAAAAGAAATTTCTATTGTCTTAAACATTATTGGCCGCCGTATCTTTTAAGTTTTTATTGAACGAAGCTGCTGAAGCGAAAGTCTCGTTAAGTGTTTTGCTGTCCGCATCGGTAAAAAGGAAACCCGCAACATCCGGGTGCCTGCGCAGAAGAAAACGGATTAATGCAAATAGTAATGAGGCAACAAGAAGCGAATCAATTATTATAACAATGTAAATCATCCTTCCCTCCATTTTAATCGTACAAACAGGACTAAAAAAATAAATGAGGCTATAAAGGCGTTTAGTGCGGCAATGGGGTTGTCGTGCTTAAACAAATCTACCAGCCCGATGATAAGCCAAAGAAAGGTTAGCATTTGATATAATGTTTTCATGTTAATTTGCTTTTGATTCTTTTGCCGGTGTATTAAGCAGCGATTTATTATCGCATGCATTAATTATTTGTCTGGCACTGTCAATTAAATTCTGTGCTTTCTTCTTTATCCTTTCGGCCTCCTCTCCGGTTAGAATATCGTCCATAATATCTTTATTGAATTCGTCGGCGAGATCTCCGTTTTCTTTTGCAAGGTTTAAAATGTGCGAGTTAAGCGCCTTAATATCTTCTATTACTTCTCTAGCAATTTCTTTTGAGAAGTAGGAAATAGAATATTCATAGTATGAGATAATAGGTATATGATTGTTGATGAATTGACAGATCAGCCTAAAATCCTCGGTGCCCATTTTTGATGAAACCGAAATAGAATCGTTTCTGCACCATTGCTGGATTGTAATGGCTTTCGGCGGTTTACGTCCGTTAATGTGATGGCTGGAATAATGATCCCGAAACTGTTTTTCTAGCCAAAGCCAGACGTTAAAATCTCTAACGCCGGTGCGGCGGATCTTCTCCTGCATTTCCAAACAGGCCTGTTCAAGTTGGTCTAAATAATGAATATTAAGATTGTAGCCGTTTTGTAGATGGTCTGTGCATACCGGGTTGTTGCCTGTTTTTGTATTTGTCATTAAATTCTTCCTCCTGTTAACTTAAACGGGATTCTCCCTTTATTGTTTGTTCTTTGAATTGATTAAATTTATTATTTTCTGTCTGAGGTCCTTAAGGCGTGGATGTCTGTTTATGGCCATTGAAACCGCCGCTTCGGTATAATTAAGTTCGCCGGCAATATCGGCCTGAGTCATCTCTAAAGTATCAATATAATATCTAACAAGAGCAGGATCTGAATCGACGTCTAAAATATTTCCCTTTTTCATTCCATTTACTTAATTTGATTTAAGAAATTAAACACACAAGTGAACATAATAAATTAATTATATCGTGTCAAGTATAAAATAAAAAAAATATAAAATATTAATTATGGAACTAGATAAGGCGGCAATCGCGGCCCGAACTAAGAAGTGGTTCGAAGATACATTCGGGACTGTGGCCGAAGGCTGCAGACAGTTAAATCTAAAAGAAATAAGCATAAGGAATAATAACCTCAGCGGATCAAGTCTGCCGGGGGCGCCTTTTCTGGCAAAATACGTTCTAAACGGCGGGGATATTCACTGGCTCTTTTTTGGAGAGGGGAAAAGCGAGAATAAAATAAAAGAAACCGCTCTTGGTTATTACTCCGAAAAAGAAAATAAGAACAAAGAAGAAATTAAAAAAGGCTTCGATAAGCTTATGCGTGAGTTTACTAAGTTAAAAATTACAATAGAAAAATTATAGCGGGGACTTATAGTCCCCCCCCTTTAGATCAGCTTATGCCGGTAAGTATATCGGTGAGTATTTTCTTTAATTCTGCAAGATTGGCGGACAAACATTCATCAATACCATAATTGTCTTCTAAACTAATAACCATAGTTTGGACCAATGTTAATAAATGGATTGCCTTTTGCAAGAATAAGATTAATGGGACAGAATCTGGCAGCTGCGAAAACATTTTTCCTCCTCTTAATAATTGTAGAATTGCGGCGGCTAAGTTAACTACCCCCGTTGAGTTCAAAAAAAAGCGGAACCGACTTTGCCACGCCTCCAACGAGAAGCGCCCGGCGCCGGGTAACCGGTTAGCCGGAAGCCGGTTCCGTTATAAAACTCGAAACCGTTTCTTTTCGTTGGAAGTTTGGCATTTGAAAGTTATATAATTATTTTTAAATGAACAAAACAAAAATTAAGAGGGAAGAGAGATGAGGGCTTTAGCGGTAATAATTTTATTAATGATTTGCGTATCTTCTTATGGCCAATCGAAAATAAATCTAAATTTAGAACCGTCAAAAAACAAAGCGAAAGAATATACCATGCCTTATGTTTATTTACTACCTATTGCCGCTTTAACGGCCTATTTATCTTATGATAGTTTTAAAGATTCTTTTAAATTAAATAATGAAATTGACAAGAGAATGTCTATGGGGATTGATGCTTCGGCATTAAAAGACAAAAGAGCACTTAAATATAAGATAGGCGGGCTTGCCGCTATTACAAGTTTGGCTTTATTTATTATTGGCTTTCAAAGAGTCGAAATAAAAGCAGATAATAATAGATTGACTTTAAGCTATAGGTTTTGAACCCACCCCTTTAATTCCCCTCCACTGGAGGGGAAACAATATGCTTTATTTTGCAATATGATTTTGAATTTCTTTAATTATCAAACTCTTATAACTATCCGTTAATACCATAAACGGGCGGGCGGGAATATTTACCATATACGACTGCTGGCTGATAGTATAGCGCAGCGCATTTTTATGCCGCTTGCCTGCAAACCTCATTAAATTAGGATTGGTTTCTTGCCGCATTAAATTTTCATAATCCCATTGCTTCCCATTATTCTTAAATTTCTTTTTCATCCTAAAGGCAAGTTCGCGTGTGCGCGGGTGATGGAATATATCGGCGCCGAACTGATGAGAGCGTGCATAAATTAAATTTGTAGATACAACGGATTCCGTTTCGTTTGCATTTGCCTGCAGAGAGCGCTGCAGCTGTCCAGTTGCTTCCAATATGTTTGATGACAATCCTTTTCTGCTTTTCGCTTTTAACGTTGCGGGCTTAAGCTGTGGCCAGCCGCCGAGAACCAAAGAGCCCTGGGTTGCAAAATTATTTTCAACGGATGCAAGCATATGTCCGGCTATTGCAGTCATTAAATTCTTGTCCGGAATAAAACGGGACTGCAGGTTTGAGATTATTAAATTTATTTGTTCTATGAAATTGTTGTCGTTCATTTATATGCTTCATAGATTGCTCTTAAGTCGGAATCGTATTTTAAAAGGTCCGGTTCAAATAAACTTTTACCGGGGTTATAATCCCAGCCGTCGGCAACATCAATTCTAACATCGCTGCCGTTCCAAACTTTTAATCCGCGAGCAAGGACTTCGTCATATGTTAATGCAACAACACGGCATCCGCAGTTAAAACCGTTAGGCGGATAAATTTTATCCCAAATGGGATCGTTCCACATAAAAACTTTACCGTCGTAAAGCGCATGTTCTTTTCTATAAGACGGGCGGTGAATCTGCACATACAGCCAGTATGGCCTGCTTGCCGCATTTTGTGCCTGGAACTTGTAGCGCGCTGCATTGTACGCAACGTTTGCATTTGTATTATAGATAGTAAGCAGGCGGCGGGGAGAGCCGAGCTGAATCATTTTATCCGGAGGTATCCCGGAGTTGGGATCATATCCCGGCACTTCGTCGGCTCTTACTTTACCCCACCAGCCGAGACGCTTTAGAGTCGGCTCTAAGTCTTTTAAAAACTGCTGATATGTAATTCCTTTTGAAAATATTTTATCTGTTTCGTTCTTTATTTCCTGGAGTATGTCAAGCTTCATCACCTTTGCAACGGTAAAGCTCCGCATGTGCGCATCCTGCCAAATATCATTCCAGTTCCAGCTGAAAGAATATCCTTTTGAATAAAACCATTTTATTATTTCTTCCGGGGGAAGAGTAAGCAAATATTTTAAGTCGTTCTCGGTCATCCGGCTTCATCCTTCGGATTTCGCCGCGACAGGTCCGGCTTTGTATTAAGATGTTTTTGATCATCGGCTAAGCCTTGAACTTCCGCGATGAATAAAACTTTTGTCATTAAGTTTTGTATTTGATCGTCATTCATTTTGGGATACTGCGCTGCTAAATTATTTTTGAATTCATCATAGCTGCTTGAATTCTTTGCAAGTTCAATTACCGGTTTCAAAGTTTGTTCAATGCTGAACTGCATAAGTTTATCCGGCAGGGCTGCAGCGGCAATGTCGCCGATTAATTTTTCCTTCGATAAAGCTTCGTAGGATTTTAATTCAATATTTTTGCCGAAGAGTTTTTTGAAAAGATTCTTAAACCCGGACGCTTGTATTTTGTTTTGTGTTTCGGCTGCGCTTTGTGCCTCGGCTCCCACGCCGGAGGCGGGCAAGCCGCCCGGCATGACGGTACCGGGGGGATTATTGCCGAACGGATTTAACGGATTAACCGGCGGCTGCGGCTCTCTTAATTCGAACTCATCTTCTTCAAGATTATATTTACGTTCGAAGTAAACCGGCGTAAATTTTACGCCGATCCCGTCAAGGTTTTTATCGCGCTCGCTAAGATCTTTATTTATATTTTCGATCTCTTTTACTTCGAATGTAGGATATAAGCCTGATCCGATATTCAGGTCGACAACACGTTTAAATAGAAGATTAAAAAATGTTGTCGGAAAATCTTGATCGGTGCCCTGTATATCGCCTTCGATCGTAATTGCGCCTGTATCGCTTGCGGCTCTTGCGCCGCTCTTTTGTATATCGGTTGAAAGCGTATTTAAAAGTAAGGACCTTATAATTGCGTTATCGCAGCGCTGCAAATATTTTTCATGAAGATCCCCGGAGTTTGTCCCGCTGCGTTCAATCAGCTGCAGGCTGGAATCGTCCGGCCCGGTTCCTACCGCATCCTGCACCATGTTTTCAAGTTTTGTAAGCAGATCCGCGTGGTCTTCCGATTTTGCGCCCCGCGGCAGTTTGCCGAATAAAAACGGCATGCCGTATTTTTCAAGGAACACCGTATAGAATTTCATTCCGCCGCGCTTAAAAGTTACCGGCCAGAAACACCGGCTTAATGCTTTTTCTCCGTAGGGGTTTTCATAAGTAGGATTATTTCTAAGCACTATAAATTTTACTGCAACTTTGGGATCTGCTTTCTTGCCGTTTATTATTATGCCGTTAAAGTCATCCATCCTTCTAAACCGGCATTGATTTTCATTGTCATAAAAGAACCATTCGCGCGGCTTTTCCCAAACTTCAACAGGAAGAATTTTATTATTTATTTTTGCAAAATTTATTTCGAAGGGAGCATATCCCCAGAAGATAGGATCCAAAGTCTGCGAGATAATATCTTTAACATAGCACCCGTTTGATTCAAGAGTCTGCAGCACTTCTCTGCAAAGCTCAACCTCGGCATCGCCGGCTCCGCTTTGCTTCGACGCGCCTGGGTCTATATCGGGTGCGACAATATCCCAGTCCAAAGATTTAGTTAAATTTTTTCTGCGTTCAACGAGCGGCCCTACCTGGTCATCACTCAACAAATCTTTATAGACAGTTTGATCGGATCCAAGCTTGCGCAGAATAGGGTCGGGATCCGGCAGGTAGCTAAAGAAGCCGACATAAGCGCCCGCCGCAAACTGGCGTGTTGCCATCTCCGAAGTTAAACCGGCCTGTATATTTCTTAAAGATACAAAAGTCGTCGGGTTTATATAAATTCCTTTTTCCATAATTACCTCGCAAAGTGCAAAGCGCTAAGCGCCAAGCGTTTTAATATCTATCGATTAATTCGGTTATATGTTTTCTGCCCGCAGATGAAACAATTAAAGGTCCGCTGTAAGTTTTAGATGCATTTAAGCATAATGATTTTGCCCAGAATATATCTGCATGTCCGCCGTCGTCGCTTTCCTGTGCTTCGTATCTAACATTGCCGGCCGCGGTCCTTACCGCTTTGATTGAATATAAATCTTCTCTTATTATTCTATCGCGCGGAATTAAATTTTTCATTCCTTCAAAAGCAATGTAAGTATAAGAAGCAAGTTCTTCTTTCGACTTCTGGGTAAACATAACCGGCTCAACGCGCAGAGCGCCGAAGTCCTGCTGAGCTTCTTCCGCAAGCTGGTTGCCTATGCCGGTTGCATCGATGCAAGCGCGTCTGAAATTAGGATGCGAAAGAATATCATATAAAATTTCTTTCTGAACTTTGTAAGCGGTATTTTTTAGTCTTACAACTTTGCGTGCATATAAAAGCTCGCCGAGTTTTTCATCAACCCAGATTACGGAAGGATTTCTCTTTCGCCCAACATCCATGCCGACGTAAAGATCTCCTTGAATATCTTTTAAAGTATCGTTCAGTATTTCATCTCTTTCAACCGGGTTAATTAATTCATAAGGCAAAAGGTGATCGCTTCCTCCGGATCTAGGGATACAGTAATATTCTTCATCGATCGCTTCCTGCGTCATTCCGCTGAAAGCATCTTCCAGCCAGATCTCAATTTCTTTTTTAGTTGCTTTATGTCCGAGTATCTGATCTACCAATCCTTCTTTAATTGCATCGTCGATTGTAGTTTTATAACGGTGCCATCTTTTCATGGATCCGTCTTTGCCTTTTTCAATCTCCTTAATGAGCTGGTTGAACTTAGCTTCTTCGCCGTTGTGCGTGCTTACTAAAATTGTTCTGGCTCCGCGGAGAGAAAGAGGCTTGCTTGCGGTAAACATTTTTTCCTGATCTTTATGGTGGGCAAATTCATCGCCGTAAAAATCGCCGGTCTTGCCGCGTATGTTTGTCGGGTTGGAAGAGATCGCATTTATTTCCCCGCCGTATCTTTTAAAGCGTACGCAGCGGGCGGTCATATCGCTTTCTTTATCAATTAAAATTTCCCCTACATATTCGGCGGCTGCGCCGATATACCGCGCAAAGAACTGAACATAATCGATAAACTCTTCAGACACGGTTAAGTCTGCAGAGCTGAACCAGACTTTATTGCCTTTAACATTTTTCTTTGCAATATCCCTCGTTGCTTTATAGCCTGCTGCAAATGTAATTCCTATACGGCGGCTCTTTTCATAAATTATGAACTGATTGCCGTCGTTTATAAATGCAGCTTGAAAGGGTAAAAATTTTAACTTTGCCATATCAAGCTCGCCATTATTAACGGATGCCCTTTAATTTCGCCACAACCCCCGTTAATTTCTTTTAATAATTGCATACCCTTCCCGCAAGGCTTGTTTCCCGGATTTCTTTTATTACGCACATAAACGGCCGTGGCTGCATTTTCCGCTTTTGAAGCCGGGTTAAAAAGCTGAAAAATGCTTATTAAAAGGGTGTTAATTTCCCATAACTTTAGGATTAAATAGGGTTTAAAGGGTGTCGGCTTATTTCCGTAAAATAAGAGTTTCGCCGCATCATGGCCGGAAATATTATTTTTTTGCATAAATAGCATTAATTAAGTCCTAATCTCTCTTCAATCTTATTCCAGGTTTCCTCCGATATATCTTGAGTCTTTGCTTCGTCGTCTTCTTTTTTCTCTTCTGTAAATTGGAATGTAGAAGATGATTTTAATGCGGCGACTACTTTGCCTAATGAGAAGATCAGCTTCGGGTCCATTTTAATTTCAAGTTCATCAAGAGTTCTATCCAGAAGCGCTTCAAGTCTTTCGCGTCTGCTTTTGGTTTTTTCCGCGCGCGCTCTGCGCTGGCTTCCCCAGTCTTCCTGCTTGCGCCAGTTGTACAATGTCTTCCTGGATACTTCGCCGTTCATCATTGTAAGGATTGTGTCCATGCTGAATCCGTTAATGACGAACATCTCTTTTGCTTTTTCTTTTAACGCGGGATCCGGCATAGCTTACTCCGAGATATTAAAAGTTGCTTTTAGCTTGTTCATCTGTTCGACTTTAGAGGTATAATCTTTCTGCAGCTGCTGAAGCTCCTTAGCAAGCGTTTCAACTTTTTGGAAATCCATTGTCGAAAAATCTTTGTCGGACATAAAAGTGTCTGTCTCTTCCTGAATATCTTTAACCATGCTTTGTGCTTTTATGCCGAGCTGGTAGATCTGCTTTTTTAAAATCGCATATCTCCCGTTTGCTTGTTCTAATTCATAAGGCATTTATCAACCCTTTATTTTTTTATTTCATTTTTAATTTCTATTAACACACCGGTAAGAATTTCTTTGTATTCAACATCGTTTTTAATTACTTCAAAAAGTCTGTCGATTGTTTTCTGGTGCAAGTCGGCGATGTCTTTGTTCTGTTTATCCTTTTGGTCCAGCGCGGTTTCAAACTGTTCCTGGTTTTGGCGGAGCGCAAACTCGAACTGCTTCTGGTTCTGCTTCATAAAATATTTAAACATATAATACCAGCCTGCGAACATTGTTCCGCAGATGCTGCCGGTTGGAATTATAATCTGCATTGTAAGACTCGGAGTATCCGGTATTACCTGCTCAGCTATAATAAAAGCTAAAACTGTTAAGAGAGATGCAAACATTTTAAGCCCGCTGTTTTTATATAAAATATTTGGCAAGGAATATAAAGAATGAGTTATCCGTAAGATTTTGACTCTGTCAATATCTTACGGCGGATTGGTTTTTTATGTTAAAAATCAAAAAATAGAATTGAATGTGAAAAGATTATTCCAATTGATAAGAAATAATACCCTAATTATAGGGCTTAAATATGGGGCGATTCCACTCTCGCCATGCCATTGTGAAATGGCATATGCAAAATTCAAAGCAAAAGAATTCGGAATATCAATTAATCAAATTGTAAGACATTTGGGGATTTGTACTGATACATTTTATAAAAATCTCAACGGCAAATTAAAAAATCACAGAGAACAAATTATAAATTTTATAAATGAAAGAGCGGAATCATTATAATGGACAAATTTAACTGGATGCCTATATTAAGAACAGGGAACTTTACAGATAAAAACGGCCAGCTTGTAAACATAAATACCGAAAAGCTTGACGAGATAATTGAAAACTCGGATCTATCAAAAGAGCCGCAGTTTGTAATTGAGCACCCGCGCATGGACAGCATCGGTTTCGGTACAATCAGCAAGCTGAAAAGAGTGGGTGATTTTCTTTTAGCCCTGCCCAAAGAAGTAAACGGCAAATTTAAAATTGCCGTGAACGCGGGAAAGCTGCCAGGGCGCAGCGTAACTCTTGATAAAAAAAATTACGCATTAAAGAACATATCTTTTCTTCCTCCGGAAATCGCTCCCGCTGTTTCCGGGCTGGGCACATATAACTTTTCAAAAGCCGACGACAAAACGGAAGAGGATAATTTAATTTCATTAAGCCAATTATTTGAAGAAGAAGAATCGCATTTTGCCAATACCGAAAATGATGAAGTTGAATTTGCACAATTTACTATAAGCAGCTATCCTTTCAGAACCATCCAGACACTATTCAGGAACACAAAAAATTTTTTAATAGATAAATTCTCTCTCGAAGAGGCGGACAATATTCTGCCGGAATATGAGCTAAACGGTTTAGGAAACCCGCCGTCGATCTATGAAACCTCGTCGGAAGTAAATGCAAGTTTTTCACAACAAAATAAAAACGGAGATAAAATGTCTACAATAGATTTATCAAAAGTCGATTGGTCAAAGATCGACCCGAATTTGAAAACAGCGGTTGAAGGATTACAGCAGGAGAACCAAACGCTTACAACGGACCTCGAATCTAAAAAGGTTGAGCTGCAGTCGGCGGCCGACAAAATAACCGCAGCAGAAAAAGCCGCAATCAGGAACGAAGCCCTCCAGTTCTGCGAAAGCGAAGAACTTAAACTAAAGATCATCCCGGCGGACAAAGAAAAGTATGTTGAATTTTTAACGGCGCAAAAAGAAAAAGGCACAATTGAATTCTCTACTGCTTCGACAAGCTCGGCGGCCGGTTCGGAACAAACTAAAATCCAATTCAATGCTTACGACTTTACAAAAGAACTTTTCAAAGCTCTTCCGGATAAAGTTGAACTGCAGGAGATTGCAAGCAAAGATAATGCAAAAGGAAACAGCGGCGACGATGCAGAAACTCTTGCGCAAAAGGCAATCGAATTCCAGGCTTCGGAAAAGGCTGCCGGCAGAACGATTTCGGCAAGCGCAGCTGTTGCTCATGTAAAGAACACCAAATAAAAATTTTAACAATTATTTGAAGGGCTAAAGAAATGAAAGAACCATTAGTAATTAAAACCTACGATGCGGAAGCTGCGATAACCAAATACAGGATTGTAAAATTTGGTACCAGCACAAAGCAGGTAATTACCGCCTCGGCAAATACCGATAATCTTGTCGGAGTTAACGAAGCAATAACGGTTGATGCGGATGAAAGAGTTGACGTAATCCGCGCGGGATTTGCCGAAGTTGAGTACGGCGGAACAATTACCAAGGGCGATTATCTTACTGCGGACGCAAGCGGCAAAGCGGTAAAGCTTACAGACGTAATGCTTGCATCCGGCGCCTGCCAGTCAATAGGCGTAGCGGAAGACAGCGGAGTATCCGGCGACATCGGATCTCTATTCGTCTACCCGCAGAAAGTAAGCAAGTTTGATGCGGTAACATCATCTGCGGCGGAATTAAATTTACTTGACGGCACCGTTGCCGGAACAGCGGTTGCAAGCAAGGCAGTTGCTCTTGATGCCAACAAAGCATTGGATGAAATAAACACGGCTAAGCTTTCTATCGGTACTTCGGGAAGCGAAGTTGAAGTAACCGCAACACCGGCCGAGTTGAACGTACTTCATTCGGTTACTGCCGGTACGGCTGCGGCAAGCTCCGGAGTTGTACTGGATGCAAACAAAGCAGTTGATGAAATAAACACAGCAAAGCTTTCAATCGGTGCATCCGGAAGCGAGGTTGAAGTAACCGCAACACCGGCCGAATTAAACTTACTCGATATATCGGCTCATACGGAAACAATTGATTCGGGAGATGCCGTTTCCATAACAAAGAGAGTAACAAAAATTGATAATACAGTTTCCGGCGCCGGAGCGATTACTCTTGCAGCTCCAAACGCAACAATGCTCGGCCAGGTTAAAGTAATTGAAATGACGGTCGACGGCGGCGATGTAACCTTAGCTTTAACAAATGTAGACGGCGGAACAGCCACCACTACCGCAACGTTCGCTAACGTAGGCGAGGCATTAACGTTAGTCGGCGGTGTTTCTAAGTGGCATGTTCTCGGAGAAGCCGGAGTTACTTTAAGCTAGTTTAATCTTTCCTGAGTCCCTCTATATAAAAGAGGGACCCGGAAAAATGTTCTATGAAAAAATTTTTAATTAATATTTAGGAGAAAATAACATGGGACTAGCACCATTCCCAATCACCCCCGAACTGACGGCGATTGCGATCGCTTACAGGAACGAAGCTTTAATTGCCGACCAGGTTCTGCCTTACGTGCAGGTCGGTAAAAAAGAATTCAAATATTTGTCTTACGAAAAATCGGAAAGGTTTACTTTGCCGGACAACTACATCGGCCGTAAAGGCACACCGAACCAGGTTGAATTTAACGCAACCGAAGATACGGATACTTGTGTCGATTACGGCTTATCCGATCTGGTACCGCAGGATGATATTGACAACGCGCCGCCGAACTATGATCCGTTAGGCAATGCAGTTGAAGGAATCCAGGATCTTAATCTTTTGGCAAGAGAAAAACGCGTAGCCGATCTTGTCTTTAATACTTCCAGCTTTGCATCCGCAAACAAATCCGCACTAAGCGGCACGGATAAGTGGAGCGACTTTACAAACTCCGACCCGATTGAAGATATTCTTACCGCGTTGGATGTATGCATAATGCGCCCGAACGTAATGGTCCTAGGTAATTCGGTTTGGACTGTGCTGCGCAGGCACCCGAAAGTTATTAAAGCTACAAATAAAAATTCCGGCGACAGCGGAGTAGCTGCGCGCCAGGCGGTTGCGGAACTTTTAGAACTGCAGGAAATACTAGTCGGCCAGGGCTGGCTTAATTCATCCAAAAAAGGACAGACCGCAAGCTTTGCACGTGTCTGGGGTAATTACTGCGCTTTAATCTACCGCAACACCTTGGCAAACACAACCCGCGGAATGACGTTCGGATATACCGCACGCTTCGGAACGCCAGTAGCAGGACAGATGCCCGAACCTAAATCCGGACTGAAAGGCGGCACCTACATTAAAGCCGGAGAATCTTGTAAAGAGAAAATAACGGCTAACGATCTCGGTTACTTATTCAGTACGGTAATTGCTTAAATAGTTTCCCCCTGTTCCCTGGTCCTCCTCTCTGGAATATGAGAGGGGGATTTTTATAAAGAAGATTAAGAGTTTAAATGTATTCAACCATAGATAGCGTATCAAAAAGAATTAACCAGCAGACATTGATCCAGCTGCTTAACGATGAAGTAAGAAATGATAATGAAATAGATCTTACGGACAGCAGCGATAATATAGTTGTCCGATTTAATGAAGCAGCGGATGTTGCACAGCAGGAAATTGACGCAAATCTGCGCGGGAGATATACGCTTCCGCTTACTTCCGTACCGGGAATAATTGCAAACCTAAGCGACAGCTTTACAATTTACCACTGCTATGAGCGGCGCAGCATGGAGAATATGCCGGACTCAATATTATCAATCCGCAAAGAAGGATTAAAGTTATTGTCGGATATAAATAAGGGATTGATTGACATCGGGATCTCAACAGAGCCGCAGTCAATTTCAAATGAAATTAAAACTAATAAGACATCAAGCGACAGAATGTTCAACAGCGATTTATGGGATAAATATTAATGAAAAACTTTTTAACATCGGCACACGGTAAATTATTTATAACAACTTTTTTACTTTCCATACTGACTGTGTTTATAACGTTTGAATTTGCAATCCAGCTGTCGTCATTCGGCGTTGAGCTTGCAAAGGCTGCGCTGGGTATAATATTATTCTGGGCGTTTGATAATTATGCAATGCGCGAGATTGATACAATTACAGAATTAAAAAAAGGAAACATCGCTTATGCGATTTTTATGTTGTCTCTTGCTCTTATCGTTGCTGCCGCTATTCTCGGCTCTTAGCCAATATACCGCGGCGTGCCCTGCATTGGATACGGCAATGAGTTATGCGGGCACAACGGAATTAACGGGGCATAACGACGGACCGGCAGTTGAAAAGTTTCTGCACAGCGTAGGACGCAGGCGCGGTGATTCGTGGTGCGCCGCATTTGTTTCTTACTGTTTAACCGCTGCAAAAGCTAAGCAGCCGGCTGTCCGCTCCGGACTTGCAAGATCCTTCATCAGAAAGAATTCAATTAAAGCAAATGATGTACTAATAGGAAAAGTAAAAATTAAGCCCGGAACTATTGTTGTTTGGCGTAAAGGTCAAACTATAAGCGGGCACATTGGTTTTGTAAGAAGCTGGGGCGAGCAATGCGGCAAAACAGTTGAAGGGAATACAAGCAGCAACGAGCGCGGCAGCCAGGATAATGGCGAGGGAGTTTATTTAAAGAATAGATGTATACAGCCGGCTAACTATTTCCGGATAACGAATTTTACACTGGTAAAATATTAGATCTATGAGAAAGATAAAAATTTTTATAAAAATAATTATTGCAATGCTGGCGCTGCTGCTTTTATTCGGATGCAGCGGAGCTAAAGAGACGGTGGAAATTAAACCAAAGATAATTAAGCCGCCGACAATTGAAAATACGATGGACTCGCATTGGATAGATACTTTATTTATAGCAACCCGGATTGAAGGCAAAGACACTGTGCAGGTTGTAAAATTTATACCGGACTCCGCATTAAGAGCAAGAGTTGAGCAGCTGATTAAAGACAATAAAAGTTTAGGCAATAAAATTGAAAGCATGGGCGAGTTCTATCTTAAAATAAAACCCGACTCAATAGTTTACTGGGACACGTTAAAAATTACTCAGCCCCCGGACATAATCCAGACGCCGATGCTTGCAAAGATCGGGCTTGTGTTTGTCGGGATGCTTATCGCATTAATAATCTATTTATTTATTAGGAGGTAACATGTTACGATTACTCTTTAATAAAGCCGTAAAAATACTATTCACCGTTCTCTTGTTTATAGTGGTACTGCCCGTTGCCGCAATTGCCCAGACGGGCACCGCACCGCCCGAGCCGATTAATCTGGATATTGTATTTGTTACTCTTGCCGGACTTACAACAGCGGTTATTTTATTAACCTCATTGGTAAAAAAGAAATATAGTACAAAAGACGGCGTTACAATTTGGGTAAGCGTTATCATAGGATTTATTATAAGCGCACTAGGATGGCTCTTTCAGCTGGGAATGTTTGCCGAGCTTGAATGGTATTACATCTTTATATACGGGCTCGCGTCCTCGCTAATGGCAAACGGGTTTGCAAGCTGGCCGGTAATCTCGGCGGTACTTAAAGTATTTAAATTAAAGGTCCCCAGTCAATAACGCCCACAAAGCCGGGGGTTCATTCCTCGCCTCCGGCTTTTTTATAAAGGAATTATGGAATATACAATAGAAAAAATATCGGAAGCGTTTAAGGTTATTGAAGATGCTTTGAGCGAAAAATTAAAAGAGCTGGACCAGGCAAACCGTGTTGCCGTCGAAAGGCTTACGCAGCTTGACGGCTACGTGCTTAAAGATCCGGTGGGAGTTATAGGACTTTTATATGCGGGCGATAATTTTACAAAGCGGGATGATTACCGCGGCAACAAAATATTTATGAAAAGAGAAATGCTCATTTCGGTTGTCCCCATAATCCGTTTTATAGACAGCCCGAGAATTTCTGTTGAACATTATAAAATGATACCGGCGGATTATGTCGACTTTGTTCTTGGTGCGGTTGCCGGGATTGAAGTATTTAACAAACGCCCCGGCTATGAAAATAAAATTTATCCTGTTGCTTCGTCATTAGCGGAAGAAGCAAACGGAGTTTGGAAATACCCGGTTACATTCGGTGTGCCGCTGGATTATGCGGAAGAAGATTTAAGAACATAAAAATTAGAGGTAAACAAAATGATTTCAATACCTGGAATAAAAGCAATTGGTAAATGCAACCTCGGAACACTGGCCACAACTCCCGCCGGGATTGTAATGGCAGGCTTCCGAGATAAAGCGACTTTGACCTTTTCCCCGTATAAAACGCGGAAAGATTATAAGCAGAGGACCGCCAGGAACATGCTGCAGGCAAAAGCCGAATATGAAACATTCCACTCATCCCTTGATGTATTTTCCGGCTTATTAAGGCACATGAACTGCAACATGGATGTGCAGATGCTCAGCGATAAGCAGTCTTCCACCGCGAACAGCGAAGATGTTTTCAAATTTACAGCATCAACATTCGTGCTTGGCCTTGCGTTTGAATATCTGCTGACACTCGACGGAAGATCCATAAAAGAAACCTTAACCGGTGCGGCGGATTATTCAACCGTTCAGACAATGCTGGACGCAGCAGACAGCGAATCGGCGATCTCGCTCGGCGCTACGGTTGACGGAGTTGATTTTACGCAGGCAAGAAGAGCGCACCTTAACGATCTTCTTATTCAGGCACCCAGCGGTACAAGCTTAATATCGGCATCGGAGTTTGAAGACTTAAAGTTCTCAATAAAATCAATCGACTCCGAAAATGCTTTGGGCGCTAATATGATAGACGGCTTCCTCTGCCATTTGGAAATAACCGGCAAAGACGCCTCAATATCAAAAATAGTTACGCAGCTGAGTAAGAACATGAGCCAAACAGTTAAGCTGCAGATACCGAACGAAGGCAGCTATTACGATGAATTTGACTTTACCGCCGGCACTTTAACTCCTGTTGACGAGCCGACTTTTTCCGACGACAAAAGGAATCTGAAATGTACATACGAAGGCATGGTAAGGCCGTATGAAATTACGGTTCAGACCGGCGCTTCTTACGGCGGCGTTGATGATGATGACGGCGCAAACGGCGGTACGGTAACCATCGGTTATTAATTATTCAGCCGAAGGCCTTTGAGCCTTCGGCTTAAAATAAAATAAGGAATTTCGAAATGGCTAAAGAAAAAAAAGAAGTAGATATATTCATCGAGGATGAAATATCAAGCGGCGATAAAAAGGCCGTTAAAAGCAAATTAAAAGTGCCTTATATTATTGATAATAAGGCAAAGTCTTTGCGTATTTACAGCGTAGCCGGCGGCAAAACAATTTTCGTTTCCACGCGAACCGGCGGCCTGCAGATTAACGGCGACTGCTACGAAATGGATGTAACCGGCAACAATGAAATTATAGGCAAGCGGTATGAGCTTACCGAATGCGGGAGCAAACTTGTGCTGTTAACCGGCAAGATCTCCCAGAAGAAAGCCGGATCGAACGTAATAGATTTTCAAAAGGCAGCAAATGCGGGGAAATAAATGGATGCAGCCCAAAAGAACTTTATAATAGAAGACGGAATTGCCTGGGGCTTTTCATTCGTCTGGAAGACCGGCACAGAAAGCAGCAGAACGCCCGTTAACATAACGGGCTTTTCGGCATCATTAAAAATATTCCGCAAAAGCGACGGCGAGCTTCTGGCAACCTATACGCCTTCTAGCGGCGAAATTACCGTAGGCACAACCGACGGTAAATATTCCGTAAATATTTCGGCCGCAAAAATAACCGACTTGAATTTTGTAACCGCAGATTATGAGTTCGATATTATAAATACGACTCCGGAGCCGATCCGGAGAATTAAAGGCGAAATTACAAAGAACCCGAAAAAATAATGGATAAAGATTTTATAGTAATAACGGAAAACGAAACAGAGGTATTCGAATTTGACGAATCCGAAGTTATTGAAGTTGTTAACGACAACCTTGAGGTTATTGAAATAGGAGAGCAGGGGCCGTCGGGAGGAAGTATAACGGATTACGTCCGTGCTTCTACGATTAATGCGAAAGGAGATCTGATAGTTGGAGATGCGAGCGCGCAGCCGGTAAGGCTCCCCATCGGATCGAACGATTATTTTTTAATGGTTGACAGCACGCAGGACAGAGGGTATAAATTTACTAAAACATTAGACGGCGGAACTTTTGAATAACGGAATAAAATTAATTATAAAATTTAGGAGTAGAAAATGGCTCAGATAATAAAAACAAAAAGGGGATTGAAAGCTAATCTGCCTTCAACTTCATTGAACGCGGGCGAGCTGCATGTTACAACCGACCGCGGCACCTTGCATTTACCGACCGATGCAACAACGATGATCCCGGTTGTACCCGCGCTGGACGATCTTACCGCGCTTGCAAGTGTAAGCGGTGCGGAAGATTTAATCCTTATCCATGATGCCAGCGAAGCTGCAGAACAAAAAGAAAAGAAGATGACTTTTAACGACTTTAAGAGTGCTCTAAATATTCCGGCTGCCAGCACCGATGAGCTTGTTGCGGTAGTAAGCGGCGGCACTGCAGGCTACATTTGGGGCACGGACGGCACGGACGGCGTTTTAAGGATGGGCAGCACAATGGCGTGGACTAAAGATGCCGGCAATGCTTTTGTAACTTTAAACGTTAATACAATCGACGGCGGCACGTTCTAATGAGCCGCGGGCAAACGATACAAATTTTACGGACTACAAAGGCAAACCTGGATACGCAGGCTTCCACAAGCAACCTGCTGCAAGGCGAGCCTTATCTGGTCACCGATGAAAGCCGCATTGCAATCGGTACGGATGTAAATGCTTATGAAGATATGGCGAAGAAAAGCGAGAC
>JBJKTB010000388.1:0-6910 GCA_046703345.1 Ignavibacteriaceae bacterium | reverse complement strand
GATAATAGCTACGGCGATGGCAGCCGAGCCGAAGATGACATTAATAATGAAGGAAGTTATAAAGAGGCTTTAAATGGAAAAGAAACCTCTGCATCATTATTTAACCCCGGCGCTGCTGGCGGTGCTTATGTTCGCTTCGAACTTTCTGAACACTAACCTGTTTAAGTTCGGCGACAATAATTTTGCGGTATGGTTTGTTCTTTCTCTAATCTGTTTTGCGTGCGGCTGGTATATTAACAAGACATTCGGCTGGCATTTCGGCGGCAAACTGGTCTTTGCGATGATAATAGCGGTAACAATAATCAGCGTGCTAATGATATCTTTCTTCCGCGATTATTTTGCGGCAAACGAACTTCTTACGGAAAACTTAATTCTCTACAGCCTCAGGAACATTATGCTCGGCGCAATGGCGTTTTTCGGGATGGCCGTTGCGGAGATACTTACCGTACAGAGAGATTTTCACGTTATGAAAGAAAAGCTGAAGGTATACGATGAGGTTCTTAAAGACGCCAAGAAGGAAGCGGAACTTGAGTTAAGGGAAGCGAAGGTAAAGGCTCAGAAGATTATAAACGACGCAGAACTTAACGCAAAAAATATATTTGTAAAAAAGGAAAGAATAGAAGAAGAGTTAAAAGAATTTTTAAGAGCGGAGAAAGAGCTTATAAAGAAATACGAAAATATCGGGCTGTAAATTAAGCAGTGCCGGTTATTATTCATCTATAAAATAAAGAAATTCAATTTAGTCATGTTCAAACAAAATTTAGAGAAGATAAACTATCCGGAGATAGAAGAGAGAATCTTAAAGTTCTGGCAGGATAACGGAATTTTTGAGAAGAGCATATCATCAAGGCCCAAATCAAAATCATTTACATTTTACGAAGGCCCGCCGACGGCTAACGGAAAGCCGGGAATTCACCATGTAATGGCTAGAACGCTGAAGGATCTGGTATGCCGCTACAAAACGCTGCAGGGCTTCAGAGTGGAAAGAAAAGCCGGATGGGATACTCACGGTCTGCCCGTTGAGATAGAAGTAGAGAAGAAGCTCGGTATAAAGCATAAGAGCGAAGTTGTTGAATACGGAGTTGAGAAATACAATAAGGCATGCCGCGAGTCGGTGTTTACTTATCTCGACCTCTGGGAAAAGATGACGACCCGCATGGGCTACTGGATCGATCTCGACTCGGCTTATATAACTTTAAACAACAACTATATCGAATCGGTATGGTGGGCTTTAAAGACCCTGTTTGATAAAGGTTTAATATATAAAGATTATAAGATCGTGCCGCAGGATCCGAAATCGGAAACTGTGCTATCTTCTCACGAACTGGCTTTGGGCTACAGGGAAACAAAAGATCCCTCGGTATACGTGCTCTTCAAGCTAAAAGGAAAAGACGAGTATTTTCTTGTCTGGACAACAACCCCCTGGACGCTGATATCAAACGTAGCTCTCGCTGTTGGCGCCGAAGTTGATTATGTTAAGATTAATCATAACGGGAAGAAAATAATACTGGCCAAAGAAAGGCTTTCGGTAATCGACGGGGAATACGAGGTAATTGCCGAGATGAAAGGCAAAGAGCTTGAAGGCACTGAATACGAACAGTTCTTCGACTATGTAAAGGTAGACAAAAAAGCTTTCTTCGTAACGCTCGGCGAATTTGTAAGCACCGAGGACGGTTCGGGCATAGTTCATATCGCGCCTGCGTTCGGCGCCGACGACTACGAACTGTCGAAGAAGTACAATCTTCCAATGCTTCAGCCGGTAACGCGCGGAGGCCTTTTCACAGCCGAAGTTACGGATTTCGCCGGTCAGTTTGTTAAAGACGCCGACAAAGGCATCATCCAGAAAATGCGTGAGGAAGGTAAGCTATACAGAAAAGAAACCATAACTCACTCCTATCCTTTCAGCTGGCGTCATGAAGACGTGCCGGTAATTTACTACGCGCGCGAATCATGGTTTATAAGGACTACAACCATAGCCGACAGGATGGTAGAGCTTAACAAGACAATCAACTGGCAGCCGCCGGAAGTAGGCGCAGGCAGGTTCGGCAACTGGCTTGAGGAAAATAAAGACTGGGCATTATCGCGCGACAGGTTCTGGGCGACACCTCTTCCGATATGGGTAAGCGACGACGGCGATATGATCGCGGTCGGCAGCATAGAAGAACTTAAAGAAGGATTTATTGAAGAGAACGGAAAAAGGATTCCGGTAAAGGAAGTTGCAGAGATAGATCTTCACAAGCCTTTCGTAGACAGGATATTTTTTGAGAAGGGCGGCAAGCTTTACAAGCGCACTCCGGAATTGATAGACGTCTGGTTCGATTCAGGTTCGATCCCGTTTGCTCAGTACCATTATCCGTTCGAGAACAAAGATCTGTTTGAGAAGCAGTTCTTCCCGGCGGATTTTATATGCGAAGGAATAGACCAGACACGCGGCTGGTTCTATACGCTTCATGCCATAGCCACCATGCTATTCGATAACGTGGCTTTTAAAAACATAATAGTAAACGAATTAATTCTGGATAAGACCGGTCTCAAGATGTCGAAATCGAGAGGCAACACAGTTGATCCTTTTATGCTTTTCGATAAATACGGCGCAGACGCTACGAGATGGTATCTGGTTACCAACAGTCCCCCTTGGCGGCCTACATTATTCGACGAGGAAGGTCTTGTAGAAGTACAGAGAAAATTTTTCGGTACATTATTAAATACATACTCGTTCTTCGCCTTGTACGCGAACATCGACAAATTCACATTCAAGGAAGAAGCAGTTGCATACAACAAGCGGCCCGAGATCGACCGCTGGATAATATCTAAACTTAATTCCCTGGTTACAGATTACAACAAGATGATGGATGAATACGACGTGACGAAGGCTGCGAGAGCGGTATCCGATTTCACGATAGACCATCTTTCAAACTGGTACGTACGCAGGTGCAGGAGGCGTTTCTGGAAATCCGAAATGAACGAGAACAAGCTCTCGGCGTATCAAACATTATACGAATGCCTTGTAACAGTGGCAAAACTTACTTCGCCGTTTGCTCCTTTCATCTCCGAGGAAATATACCAGAACTTGAACTTGGTAACCAAGAGGGAGGAATGCGAATCGGTTCATTTGTCGTCGTTCCCTAAAACTACCTATACAGAAAAAGAACTAGAAGATAAAATGGAAATTGCCCAAAAAGTTGTATATCTTACCAGATCGATGCGGGCAAAAAATAATTTAAAAGTTAGGCAGCCGCTATCTAAAATAATGGTGGTTGTTTCGGAAGAACGCAGGGAAGCCCTCTCCAAGATGAGGGAAGTAATACTGGACGAAGTCAACATAAAAGAGCTTATAGTACTTCAGAACGATTCGGAGATAGTGAACAAATCGGCCAAAGCAAATTTTAAAGCAATAGGGCCGAAGTTCGGAAAGAAAGTAAATCCCGTAGCTAATGCGATAAAGAACTTGGGCAAGGGCGAGATTGCGAAACTGGAAGAAGGCGGAGAGGTTGAGATAAGCATTGGAGACGATAAGATATTAATTGGTAGAGAGGATGTTGAAATAATCAGTTCTGAGATTACAGGCTGGGTAGTAGAGAGCGAAGAAGGCGTAACCGTAGCGGTTGATACCGAGCTTACCGACGGTCTGCTTGCTGAAGGATTAGCCAGGGAGTTTGTTAACAGAATACAGAACATGAGAAAAGACGCCGGTTACGAGGTAACCGACAGAATAAAAATTAAATTTGACGGCAGCAATAAGATAGTAGAAGCAGTAAACTCATTCCGTGATTACGTAGCCAATGAAACTCTTGCCGAAGAGCTGAAGAATGAAGGCAATTTCAGGGGCGGATTCAGCCAGGAGTGGAAAATCGGAGAGCAAGATTGCTCCATTCAAATTGAAAAGGTGAATTCCTAACAAAAGGAGACCAATAATGGCCAAAAAATCTACAACAAAGAAAACTGCAGCTAAAAAAACCGCAACGAAACCGGCAAAGGCAAAAAGCGCGCGGCAAAAAAAGAAAGCGGTTAAACCGGCCGCCAAGGCAACTGCTTCAAAGACGGTAAAGAAAGTTCAAAAGAAGGCTGCAGAATCGAAGACCGCTAAAGCCGTTAAGAAAACATTGAAACCGAAAACTAGAGAAACAAAGACTGGACAAAACAAAACTATGCCGAGAAAGAAGATAATTAAGGAAGAAGCGGCTCCTGTTGTAACGGAGCAGATGAGCGCAGCCGAAGCGAGAGCGAAAGCTATTGAGAAAATAAAAGGATACAGTCAGAAGGATTTGGATCATTTCAGAGAGATCATTCTTGCCAAAAGGGATGAGATTTTAGAGCAGCTTCAAAATTTAAAAGAACAGATGCTCGATCCAACCACAGGCGAATACATAAACGAAAACTCACCTTACTCTCTCCACATGGCAGAGCAGGGAACAGACGCTATGGAGAGAGAAAAAACTTTTCTATACGCACAGAGAGAGAATAAATTTTTAGGTTATCTGGAAGACGCTTTAAAAAGAATTGATGCCGGCACATACGGCATTTGTATAGAATGTATCGAAGAGCCGCAGCATCTGTGCGATACATGTCCGTTGATTCCGAAAGCGAGACTAGAGGCGGTGCCGCACAGTCAGTTGTGTCTGCCGATTAAGCAGAGGCAGGAGAAGAGATAAGTTGAAATTGGATTAAAGGTATTTCAGTCGCATATTAAAATAACAGGTCATATGAAGGCAGGCATTGAGAGTATTATTTGTATCTTTTCTTGTTGTTGTGGTGGATCAGCTGTCCAAGCTGCTTGTTAAAGGATTTTCATTACCATTCATTAATTTAAATTTCCCAGGAATGTATATCGGACAAAGGATTCCCGTACTGGGGAATTTGTTCGATATTACGTTCGTAGAGAACCCTGGTATTGCATTCGGGCTGGATTTCGGTTCTGGGTTTAAATTGTTGATATCGATATTTTCTGTACTTGCGAGCATCGGTTTGTTTATTTATCTGTACGCAAGCAGAAAAAAGATCTTTAGTTTAAAACTATCTCTGGCTCTGATTCTCGGAGGGGCGATAGGAAATTTGCTTGACAGAATATTTTACGGAGTATTATTCGGCTACGCACCATTATTCCAGGGAAGGGTTGTCGATTTTTTTAACCTGCGATTTTTCAACTTATTCATATTCGACAAACTTTTCGGCAGCTATGTATTCAACGTAGCCGACATGTCGGTAACCGCTGGGGTCATTCTTCTGCTGTTTGCCTTAAACTGGCAGCGCGCGGCTGAATCGGATGACGGTACGCCCATAGAAAATTATTTAGCAGAAAACAAGGAATGACTTGAGAGTTTTATTTGTCTCTCTTTTCATAGTAATAGCAGATCAGGCAACAAAGCTGTTAGTAAAGGGATTCTCGATCCCTTTGTTTCATATAAAATATGCCGGGATGTTTCAGGGTGAAAGGATTTCAATAATAGGAAATTTCTTTCGGCTTACGTTCATAGAAAATCCCGGAATGGCGTTCGGGTTTGATCCGGGCCTAAATATGAAATTATGGATATCCCTTTTTTCACTGGTTGCCAGCATAGCACTCGTAATTTATCTTTATATAAACCGGCACAAGGCACTCAGCCTAAGACTTGCGATTGCTTTTATTATAGGCGGCGCTGTAGGCAATCTAATCGACAGAATGTTATACGGGGTATTCTACGGATACGCGCCGCTCTTTTACGGGCGCGTAGTTGATTTCCTTGATTTTGATTTTTTCAAGTTTACCCTTTTCGGAAAAAGCTTCGACAGGTGGCCGATATTTAATTTGGCTGATGCTGCCGTTACCATTGGTGTTATTATACTTATTATTTTTTATAAACAGGCGCGGACTGAAGAGGAAAACGAGGCCGCTGCAGCGGAGGCAGCACTTAACACGGAAGCGGCAGCAGAAGACAGACAAAGCGCCGGAAACATTAACCCGCAAAGCAAATTGAAAACAGGCACGGACAATCGAAAAAATGGCCAACCTGATAACGGAAAAGAAATATCTGATTAAGATTCCCGAAGGGAAAAAAAAGGAGCGGCTCGATCTTTTCCTATCCAACAGCATTGAAAACGCCACCCGGTCCAAAGTCCAGAAATTAATTGAAGCAGATCTGGTTACAGTTAACGGCAAAACGGTGAAACCCAGCTATCTTGTTCAGCCCGGCGATTTAATCGAAGCCAGAGTACCTGTTTCTCCCCGTCCCGAAGAAACCGAACCTGAGGAAATTCCTCTTGATATAATTTATGAGGATGAATATCTTCTTGTTGTTAACAAGGCCGCGGGAATGGTGGCGCATCCGGCATACGCCAATTATACAGGAACGCTGGTTAACGCTCTTCTTCATCACGTAAATAAGCTCAGCAGCTCAAACGAGGCCGGAAGGCCCGGCATAGTTCACCGTATCGACAAAGATACGAGCGGGCTGCTTGTTGTGGCGAAGGACGATTGGACACACGCCAAATTAGCCGAGCAGTTCGCCAAACATACCACTGAAAGAGAATACTGGGCGGTAGCGTGGGGGGTGTTCAAAGAGAAAAAAGGCGAAATTAATTTTAACATAACAAGAAGCAAATCCGATCGTAAAAAATTTACTACAAGCAGCAGCGAAGGCAAGACAGCAGTTACCTTCTATGAACTGATTGAGGAATATGAATTTTCATCGCTGCTTAAACTGCATCTGAAAACGGGCCGCACGCATCAGATACGAGTACACTTATCCGGTATCGGGCATCCGATATTCGGAGACGCGACTTACGGCGGAAGGAGCATGGTATACGGCGCCAATCTTCCCAAGATGAAAAGCAGGCTTCAGAATCTTCTGGAAATAATGCCGAGGCAGGCGCTGCACGCCAAGACGCTGGGATTTTACCATCCGCGCAAGAAAGAATTTATGAGATTCGAATC
>JBJKTB010000387.1:0-3268 GCA_046703345.1 Ignavibacteriaceae bacterium | reverse complement strand
GAAAAATGCCCATCGTATTTAACAGGAAAACACTTCCAACGATGATAAAAATTATGCCTATTAAAGTTCTTGTGCCTGAAGAGCGGCTTTCGCTTCTCATATTTTTGCCTTTCAAAGGTTTCTATGTTCTTGCCGGAAAATTAAGGATTTCGGTAATACTTGTGCACAAAAAATCGGCGAATCCTTTGAATTTACCGGTAAAACCGGAAACTACGGGTGATTTAAGCTGTGAAATGTACCGGGAAAACTTGTCGCAATATTTTGCAGAAAAAGGCTAAACAATTCCGGGAAATAGCCGATAATAAAATTGTGTCGCCGGCTGCAGGAAAATAATAAGTTAATGCAGTTGGCTTATCCTTCGGCCGGCCGGCACTCAATAGCTTTAGGTTTATGAGCTGTTGTTTGATCAATTACTTGCAGCTTCTTTATTGAGGATGAAATTTTTGAATTTCCAAGTAAATGCCGTTGCAAACAACAGCTCAATTTTTTTTAAACCTTCTTCTCTCCTCTAATCTGAATCCGTTCGGTACAGCGGCCTTTAAAATAACTAAACTTACTTATCCTTCATAAAATTAATTTATATTAAAGAACAGCGTTATTGCCGGTTGATAATTAATACAATCTTACTTTCGTTATTATAATTACGAAAAAAAAATCGTTATTTTTTGCTTTATAATTTAAAAAAATTACGGGTTTATACTTGAGTAAGGAGAAAATTCTAATAACGGCGGCACTTCCTTATGCCAACGGTCCGATTCATCTCGGTCATCTCAGCGGGGCTTATCTTCCGGCGGATATTTATGTAAGATATAAAAGGTTGAAGGGTAGCGATATTGTATTTATTTGCGGATCCGATGAGCATGGTGTTCCCATCACCATCAGTGCGGATAAGGAAGGCGTAAAACCAAAAAAGATTATTGACCGTTATCATAAAATAAATAAAGAAGCTTTTGAAAAATTCGGTATGAGCTTCGATAACTATTCGCGCACCAGTCTCCCCGTTCATCATGAAACAGGTAAAGAGTTCTTTCTCGAGTTTTACAACAGGGGCATACTTCACGAGAAAAAATCGCGGCAGTTCTACGACCAAAAAGCGAAGATGTTTTTGCCCGACCGATATGTAGAGGGTACGTGTCCGAATTGCGGTTACGAGGAAGCGCGCAGCGACGAATGCGAAAACTGCGGAGCGCTTTATCAGCCGGAGGAATTGAAAAATCCCAAAAGTAAAATTACCGGCGACACGCCTGTATTAAAGGAAACCTCACACTGGTTCTTTCCGCTGGGCAAATACCAGAGAAGGCTTGAGGCATACATTAAGGAGATGAACGAAAAATACGGCTGGAAAGACAACGTGCTGCAGTACTGCCGCGGGTGGTTTAAAGACGGCCTTGAAGACCGTGCCGTAACAAGAGACCTCGACTGGGGAGTAAAGGTTCCTCTCGATTCTGCCGAGGGAAAAGTACTTTACGTTTGGTTCGAGGCTGTGCTCGGCTATATTTCCGCTACAAAAGAATTATCACGATTAAAAGGCGAGCCGGATCTCTGGAAAAGATACTGGCAGGATCCCTCTACAAAATACGTGGCATTTATAGGCAAAGACAACGTAGTATTTCACTGCATAGTATTTCCCGCAATGCTTATGGCCTGGAACGACGGCGAGAAGGAGAAATACGTGCTTCCCCAGAACGTACCGGCAAATGAATTCCTGAATTTCGAAGGGAAAAAATTCTCCAAAAGCAGGAACTGGGGAATAGACGTTTCAGATTTTTTAAAATTGTTCCCGCCCGATCCGCTGAGATACACACTTGCCGCCAATCTTCCCGAGAACAGGGATACAGATTTTTACTGGAAAGAATTCCAAATGAGGAACAACAGCGAGCTGGCGGACATACTCGGTAATTTTATTAACCGTACTTTTACTTTCGTGCACAAGCACTTCGAGGGCAAAGTACCGGCCGTAAAATCGCTTCTTCCGATTGACGAGGAAATGCTGAAGCTGCTATCCGGCTACCCTGCAAAGATCTCCGGATTTTTTGAGGCGTATTAGATAAAGGTCGGAGTTTTTGAGATTATGAACCTTGCCAGAGCAGGCAATAAATATTTTAACGATTCCGAACCCTGGAAAAGTATAAAATCGGACAGGGACAGATGCGCCGCCACTCTTAATATTTGCCTGCAGACGATCCGAACTCTTGCCGAATTATTTTCTCCGGTTATCCCTTTTTCTTCGGAAAAAATATTTAAGATGCTGAACGTCGAACCTGAGCCGTGGGATGAATCGGGCAAACCGGGCCTTCAGGAAGGGCATCAACTGAATAAAGCGGAAATTATATTCCCTAAGATAGAAGATGAAATAATTGAGAAGCAGATGCAGAAATTAAATGCTCCAGAAGCAGAAAAAGCAAACGGAGAAGAGCAGATTACAATAGACGAGTTTTCAAGAGTGGAGCTGAAGGTTGCCGAAATAATAAGCGCCGAAAAGCTTGAAAAGAGCGAAAAGCTCTTGAAGCTGAGGGTGAGGCTCGGTGAAGAAGAAAGACAGGTAATTGCGGGAATAGCTAAAAGCTACAAGCCGGAAGGCCTGCTTAACAAAAAAGTGGTTATGGTGGCAAATCTTAAACCTGCAAAACTGATGGGGCAGGAATCTCAGGGAATGATCTTGGCCGTGCAGGATGAAGAGGGGAATCTAAACGTATTGTCTGTAGAAGGCAAAGTAAAGAACGGTACAAGGGTAAAATAACCGGTATTATACGACTTTTTAGCGGTCAATAATTTGTCGTACATGCATTTATCTGTTCAATTACCTTGATTTTCACGGGTGCTATAACTAAAATAACCAGCTAAATTTGATAAAATATAATCCAAGGAGATATTCTAAATGCTATTACGCGTTGCAGCTATTTTTTCTTTTGCTTTGGCATTGATATTAAGTTCCTGCGCTCCGGAACAATCGCAGATAGTACTAGCGAAATTCGGAAATCAGAAAATTAGGATGAATGAATTTGAAAAAGCTTACGCCGATAATGTGGGCGGAGTAAAGAAAGCCGAGCAGGACAGCCTCTCTAAGCTGAAAAATTTCTTAAATCTATATGTTGATTTCAGAATGAAACTGCGCGACGCGTTTGTAAGAGGATTCGATCAGGATTCGGCTCTCCAGAAAGAACTCCTTGATTATAAGAAGAAAGTAGGCGTTACATATATTCTTGAGAATAAACTTGTAGATCCCGCCATTCGTCAATTGTATGAGAGAAGAAAGTGGGAGTACAGG
>JBJKTB010000386.1:0-6698 GCA_046703345.1 Ignavibacteriaceae bacterium | reverse complement strand
CCCATTGCCAGAGTATCGTTTATCTTCAGCGCCTGTCCCATTAGAGCGTATGAACCGCTGTATGCGTCGGTGCTTTTGGTAACGGGCATCATTCCCTGACCTGGATAATCATCAGTCATCCAGTCCGCCGGGCCCGAGGTTGTCCACTGCTCGAACCCGCCGTTAATTATCTGCGCATTAACCCGATTTGTACTAAAAAAAAGAATGACTAATACTATACAATACGATAAATGAAATAGGTTTAATTTTTTTACAGTCATTTTAACCCGCCTAATTACATTTAATATTTTAAATTCATTCCGCTTATATATCTCCTCGGATTTATTTTAAAAACGATAGATCGTCAAGTTATATTATCGAACCTTTATGCACCTGCAGTTCGTCTCTACCCCCAAAGCCGGGGAATATAGTAAAATGCAGTCCGCATTTATCAGGTACTGACTTACTTTTATATTTAATTTTAACTTTGACTTGGGCGTATTTTTTACGGCTTGAAAATATTCTATTCCCTTTCCGATCTGTTCGCCGTTTTTAAACATGAATACGGAGGCAACAAACTGATCATCTTTAACCGTCTTTAATTTGTAATAACCGGAATATCTTTCTGTAACACTAAATTTGTTGTCCTTCAGATTTCCTTTATAAATTACGGAAGCAAATAACATTGTTTTTTCCATTCGCTTTACTGTACCAATAACCGCATACCTGCCCGGCTTTGCATCCGAAGTTTTACTTACCGGGGAAAAATTGAGTACCGGTTCATTGTTGCATGACCAGCTTGAAGGTATCGTATAAGTCCAATTTTCGAAATTAGCATTAGGTATTTGTGCTTTTAATGAATAATTAAAAACTGTGAAGCACGGAAAAAGAGGACGGCTGATAATTTTTCTTTTCATTTTTATAGAGCATTTTTATTTTAAACTAAAATTTAAAATCAACTCCTACGTCTAATCCGTCGTACCCGAGAGAACCGAGTCCTATACTCGCCGCTAATGCCAGCGTAGGCGAAATCCAGTATCTGGCCCCGCCCTGCGCCGCAATCCAGAATCCTCCCGCAGAAGGTGAAGCATAGTTTCCGTACGGCCCGCTCCAACTTACGGAACCGGCATCGTACGCAAGCACTATACCCAGCCAGGGATCAAACTTGCCGCCGCCGGTATCGAAATGATAATTTCCCTGCGCGCCGATGAGTACGTTCGTATAACTCCACTTGCCGTCGAAAAAATCGCTGCTGTACGACCAGTAGCGAAATATTCCGCCGATGCCTACTTTCCCGAAATTTTTTAGATTCATCCCGTATTCGTAATTGACGCCGTACTCCGGAGTACTGCCGAGAAAGGATATGCCTACCGACGGACCAAGATAGCTTCCGCCTCTTGAAAATTGGGCGCTCGCAGGCTGCGATAAGATTAAGACTAAAATAACCGTAATCGACGAAAGCAATAATTTGTTTGTTTGATTCACGATATGCTCCTTATAAGATATATTGTTACTCATATTCCCGGCTCCGAATTTATTTGGTCAGAAGCAGCTTCATTACTTTCCTGAAGTTTCCCGCCTTCATTTCGCAAAAGTATACTCCGCTTGAAAATCCCGCAGCATTAAACGTTGCCTCGTGCCTTCCGGCCTGTTCGATATCATTAACGAGAGTCTTTACTTCTCTTCCCAGCTCATCATAAATTTTAAGAATTACCAATCCTCTTGCGGGTATTTTATAGCCGATGGTAGTTGAAGGGTTGAAAGGATTGGGATAATTTTGATAAAGCTTGTATTCTCCGGGCGATGAATTGACGCTCGTTACGGCCGTGACGGTGCTTAACGAAAGATTGTCTACCACCGCCGATGAACCAAGATGAAGGCTGTCGTTGTTAAGCGAAGGGTCTATGCTTATGGTGATGAAACACGTATCTGGTATCCCGACGGAACCATATTTAATATCCACCGAAAATTCCTTGTAAGCGGTAGCCTTGTCGGAAATAGAGAAATTGCCTCCGCCTATTATCGAGCCGTTTTTCCACATGCTTACCGAAACACTGAACTGATCTTTGCCGGAAGGATTGAATTTATAGTAACCGTTCAGACTCGTATATTTCTTACTTACAGGAAATCCCGGATGGGTGTAAGTTCCCACGCCGAGTTCAGGCGCGATTGCCTGGCCTACCAATGACACAACGGCGCATTCGGCCGCCTTCGTACCTGCTTCTGCGTTGTTCGATTCGGTTATGCCGACCAAATTTAAAAAACTCTCATTATTTGTCCACCAGCCGTCGGGCTCTCCTCCAGTCCAGTTTTCAAAACTGGCGTTGGGTATCTGCGCCTTTAAAGGGCAGACGAATACTAAAATGCATAGAATCAAACAACAAGTGCGTATTCTTTTTTTCATTTTCTTCAAGTGCCTCTTTATTGATTTTCCGCTGTAAAAATTTTTAGCGGTTGTTTTCCGCTATCCGCTGAGCTTTTATTCAGCTCTATTTTCCGATTGCTTTGAAGATATGTAAAAAATTTCCTCTTCGAACCGCACATTTATGCTACATGATGATTTTTACCAATGTCTTTATTTCGGCTTTTGCTGCATTAGAAAGATTTAATTACGATGTGATTAAATGGAGGGACTAAAACAGTCAGGGTTGAATAAATATAATCGATCTCCGGAATCAGACTATTTTATGCTTCAAGGCTTTTACTACCGCTTCTGTTTTGGTATGAACGTAAAGTTTTGAATATATATTTCTGATATGGCTCCTCACTGTATGTATGCTTTTTCCTAAGTCGTTCGCTATAGTTAAATAGCTCGATCCGTCTACCAGATGTTTTAATATTGTCACTTCGGCAGGGGTTAAATCGAATTTTTTCTCTCTGTTGGATTTTCCCGAAAAAACATCAAGCACTTTTCTGGCTATAGACGGGGTAATAGGCGAACCTCCGCAGTAAGCGTCCTTCATCGCCTCCAGTATCTTGGAAGGCTGAACTTTTTTTAGAATATATCCGTTTGCCCCCGACTTAATTGACTCGAACACTTTTTCGTTATCCTCGTGTACGGTAAGCATAAGCACTACAAGATTCGGATAAATTTCTTTTATTCTTCTAACTCCCTCAATACCGGTCATACCGTCTAATCCGATGTCCATCAACACTATGTCGGGAAGATGAGCTTCCAGATATTCTATCGCGCTTTCGCAGGAGGCAAAAGATTTTTTGCAGCTGAATCCCTCCGAATTGTCTATAAGGTATGTTAAGCCCTCACGCGTAGCAACGTTATCTTCAACTATAACAACGTCAATCGGGAAATCCGTCTGTTTAATTATGTCCATAACATTTTTTCGATTAAAGTGAGAATATAAATATTTATGTACAACGCATGTTCATGCTATACGGGCGGACTTCCATGTTTATCTAAGTGGGATTGAAAGTTCAGTTACAGTTCCTGCACCGGGTTTCGATTTTATGGATATTGACGCGTTTATCTCGCCCGCTCGTTTGTGTAAATTTATTAGTCCGTTTCCCATTCCTTTATCCGCCTCCGAAAAACCTCTGCCGTTATCTTTTATCCGTAAAAAAATCACATCTCCTCCGGAATTGCTTCTTTCCTTCATTAAACCGAATTTTACTTCCACTACTGAAGCATTAGAATGCTTAGCGGTATTATTAATCGTCTCCTTGAATATAAGAAGCAGGTTCCTTCTGGTATCCATACTTAATTTTATATCAGGAAGCTTCGCCTCCGACCAGAATCTCAATTCCATCTGTTTTGCCTGAAGTAGTTCAAACGCGAAGTCTTTCATTTTCTTTATCAATTCCTCAGGCGATTCGGTTTCAGGATTTATCACCCAGACTTTGTCGCTCAAGGAATCTACCAGTTCCCTGGCCATAACGCCAACCTTTCTCATTATCTGCGCCGCCCTGCGGGGTTCTTTTTTTATCTCAAGGTTCGCCAGCTCGCTGAATATGGATATGGACGACAGGTTTGCCCCGATGTCGTCGTGAAGATCGGATGCAATACGCGATCTAATTTTCTGAATCTTCAGTATTTGTTTGATCCTGTACTGATAAATCAGCGAGGTAATTAAAGCGATTAATCCTATTCCGCACAAGCCCGTTAAAAGCTCAAACCATGTCTGCTGCCACAAAGGCGTTTTTATTATAAAAGAAAATGACGAATTGATTCTGCTCCAGCGCCCGTTGGGGAATTTTGCCCTCACTTTAAAGATATAACTCCCCGCCGGCAAGTGATTATAAACTACGAAATCGCGCTGCGTAGGCGGAGACCACCGGTTCCTTAATCCGGTTAATTTGTATTGATAACGTACCGACTTGTTATTTTTAAAGTTTATTTCGGCAAATGAGACCTCGACCGAATTGTTGTTGTAATTTACTTTTAAAGGCGAGTTTCCGTCTGAAATACCGGGCTTCATATCGTCAATAAGAACATCTTTGATGTACACATCACCGGAATATTTTTTTGCTTGCGGATGAGGCTTGTAAATAAAAATATAATTTGAATTTGCAAACCAGAGATTCCCCTTTTTATCAACCGCGGATGCCCACATCTCGCCGGACATCAGTCTGCCGCCGAAATAAAATTTTTTAAATCTTTTACCGTCAAAACTGCACACCCCTTTAGCTGTGTTAAACCATAGAGTGCCGTATTTATCCTGAACTCCCGCCAGAACCCAGTTGCTTGTTAATCCGTCGTTGATATTGTAATTTTTAAATCTCCCGTTCGCGTATTTAAAAATTCCTTTATACCGGGTCATAACCCAAATTATTCCGTCTCTGTCTTGAATAACATATCTTATATTGTTATCAGTTAATCCTTCTTTGTAATTATACTCGGTCAATTTTGTTCCCGTAAGTTTATACAGCCCGCCGGTGAAAAAACCGATCCATAAATTCTTACTCCGGTCGCGGAATAAAGTAGTAACTTCATTTTGCGGGATTGCCTTTAACGCGGGAAGAAGTATAACTTTGTCGTGTACGATTAAATAAACTCTGCCGAGGTGCGGTTTCCAGTAGCCCTTTGTCCCAACCCATATTGAATCTTTGCCGCCTGGTATAAGAGAGAGGATATAATTTGTGTTTAGTCCGTCCTTCTTAGTAAATGACTTAACCTTCCCGTTTTTAATTTCGAACAATCCGTTATTCGTTCCGAACCATTTGGTTCCGTCTTTTTGAAAAATTGCCCGTGTGACGGTTTTGGTGGGTAATTTTTTTCCAATAGGTGCGGGGACAAGTTTATAATTTTCAATTTTGTAAAGGCCGTCTTTTGTTGTAGCATATACTTTTCCGCTGCTCAAAGGAATTATATTCCAGAGATAACTGTATTTATATTTCGCATTAATGTAATATAAGTTTCTGCTCAATATTTGAAGCAGACCGTCTGCGGTTCCTATCCAAATGCTGCCCTGCCTATCTTCTAAAAACGAGATAATATATTTAGTCTGAGAACCAAGCGAAACGCTGAAATCTTTTAATGTTTTCCCGTTGTAATGAAATATCCCGTTGTCTGACGCTATCCAGACATTCGTACCCGCTTCTTTATAAATTTCATTAACTTCGGTATTGGCGAGCAGAGAATTTTTAAACGCTTTTTTAAACTTGCCGTTGCGGTAGATTAATATTCCTCTGTCTGTTGCAAGCCACAGGCTGTCGTTATTAAATCTACGTACTGACCAAATAGGTTTGGAGTAGCCTTTTATAAAAGAGAATTTATTATTTGAATACTCTATTAAGCCGCTGTTAGAGCCGAACCAGAGATTACCTCTTTCATCCTCTATTACATCGTAAACATATATATGACCAGGTTCGTTTTTTTTATCGAAGTGCCTAATCCTGCAGCTGTCAGGGTTTTCGTTTGACCACTCGGTTATACCGCCGTCCGTACAAAACCAAACCCGGCCCTGCGGGTCTCTATAAATTTTATCGATAGTACTATTAATAAAATATTTTTTACCCTTTATTACTCTGACAACTGTATCTGGCAGCAGCCTGTTTTTTTTAACAATAGAAATTCCGTTGCTGACGGTACTTACCCACATTGTATTCGAATCTGCTTGGAAAAAATCATCAACAACATTTCCCCCCAGACCGTTGCCTTTAGTATAATTTATGAATTCTCTCCCGTCATATATGCTGAAGCCTTCGGATGTTCCGATCCAAATCCTCCCTAGTTCATCCTGTTTTATTACTCTAATCGTATTCTGTACAAGGCCGTCCCATGAAGTATATCTTTTAAAATAATAATGCTGGCAGAAAACAGTATTTGTAAAAAGTAAGTATATTAAGAAAATTATTTTCGCGAAAAATTTCTTCATTACTGCTTCGTACGATACTTAATACTAATTACACGCCTGCCTGTTTAGATTAAGCGGGCGGATATTTTTTCTGCGGATAGTGTAAACTTCGAGAGGCATTCAATTTTTTTGAATGTATGGATTTTAAAAACAAGTCCCCAAGGTTTGATTCAATTTTGTGATTGAGCTCAAAAATTCTTCGTTTTATTCAGACGATTTGTACTCCTGCAATTTTTACTTTTCGTGGCCGGTAAAAATAGAATGAACTAAAACTATTAAATGTTTTAGATTCCGAGTATTATCTAAATTCAGATAACAATAATTAATTAGTCCTAACTTAAAATGCTTACTGTCATATTGGCAGTCCCTTATTTTGTCCCCTTTGATTTTTTAAAGTTTTTAGCCTTT
>JBJKTB010000385.1:0-5225 GCA_046703345.1 Ignavibacteriaceae bacterium | reverse complement strand
CCACGAATTTTCTGTAATCAGGTTCGCGTCCCGGCAGATTTACAAGAATTCCGTCGAAGGAATATTTTTCACGCATTCTTAAAAGAGCCTCCGCAAATCCTTCCGATGTGAACCAGATATCAAGCGGATCAATTCCGGAGTTAAGAAAGTAGTGGCCTATTGAAAGCTGGCACATTACCGGAATTCTGTCTACGCTTTTTAAGCGCATTGCGTTGTTCATCCTTTCGCGCGGCGTCATTAAACTTCTTTCTTTTGTTGATGAACGGTTGGACAAGCAAAAATATGCTGCCTGAAATTATCCGCTAAAACTTAAACAATTATCACTTAAATGTGAAATTTGCAAAAAACAGAAGATTAGTTTTGCGTTAACCTTTCAGAAATGTCGGATGATTCTTTTTCTTCTTCGCTTTTATTCAGATTCATGGTTTAACCGGTCAGCCTGCTAATTAATCCGCTCATCAAATAATGGACAAAACGGAATGATTTTATGACAAATTTTGCGGGAAAGAAATTGCTTTCGTCCAGCAGACTTTGAGCGGATCATAAAAACTTGTAACCAGGAGCGAGGCAATTTCGTCTTAAGGAATAAATAATTGTTTCCCCAAATTACGGAACCAAAACATGAAGACTTTTTTACTGCTGATACTTCTAACTTCTATATCATTTGCCAGAAACGGGGAAAAGAAACTTCTTCTTAAAAAAACCAACGAGCCGATCAAGATTGACGGTGTTATTGATCCGGTCTGGAGTACAGCTGACTCCGCCACAAATTTTTTCCAGCTGCAGCCTTACTACGCTCAAAAGCCGACCTGGCCTACGGTAGCCAAGGTACTTACAACCGACGACGCGCTTTACTGTCTCATGATTTGCTACGAAGACAGCAGCGATATTCAGGTAAACACGGGAATGTTAGACAACGGCGACGGAGATATAGTATCGATAATGCTTGATACTTTTAACGACCGCAAAACCGCTTATAAATTCGCGGTTACCGCTTCGGGGGTAAGATCGGACTGCCGGCTTCTGGACGACGCAAGAAACAGAGATTACAGCTGGGACGGAATTTGGTTCGCCGCCGCCAAGGTTTACTCATGGGGCTTCGTTGTAGAAATGAAAATTCCCTATAAATCGATACAATACGATGAGAAACTCGACAACTGGGGGCTCGACTTCGACAGGTGGATACCGGCTAAGAACGAAGATCTTTACTGGAATAAGTACGAACAGAACGAAGGTCAGCGGATTTCAAAGTTCGGCGAGCTTGTCTTTAAAAATTTTAAGCCGACAGTAAAGGGATTAAATCTTGAGATATATCCGGTAGGAATTGCGAAAGCTACTTACCAGGACAACGGAAAATATAAAGTAAATCCCAACGCAGGACTCGATGTAATGTATAATCCTTCTCCTGCATTAAAATTTCAACTGACCGTCAATCCGGATTTCGCGCAGATAGAAGCGGATCCGTATCAGTTTAACATATCTCAGTACGAAACCTACTTTAGCGAGAGGCGGCCATTCTTCACCGAAGGAAATGAGATTTTTATGGCGGCCGGCAAGCAGAGGAACACCGGCTTCTACAGTCCGCTTGAACTTTTTTATTCAAGAAGAATAGGGAAGAGTCTTCCGGACGGCAGTCAGGTGCCTTTAATTGTCGGCGCAAAAGCGTTCGGAAGATTTGATGATCTTGAATACGGTGGATTTGTAGCCACAACCGGCGAGAAAAGCTACATGGACGATACAGTCAAGATGACCGAACCCGCCGCTGTGTTTGCATCTGCGAGAATAAAAAAACAGTTTCTTGAAAATTCATCGGTAGGCCTGCTCTTCGTAGGAAAACAGACAAAGACAGATACCTACGGTGTCCTGGATGTTGACGGCGCCTTCCGTACTTCCGAATGGCAGCTTGCCTATCAGCTTGCGAGATCTATCAAGGACAACCAGGGAGATTTCGCGGCTTCGGCGGGGTTCACGCAGTTCGGCGAAAAATGGGTGACGATGGCAAGAATGCGCTACATAGGAAATAACTTCGACATAGAACAGATAGGCTATGTGCCGTGGATAGGCACGGGCGAGCTTACGGCTATCACCGGACCGAACTGGTTTTTTAAGGACGGCCCGATAAGAAATATTATTATTTTCGGTGGCTTTTCTCTTACGCACAAAAACGATCAAAACTATACAGATCATTCCGCCGTGCTGGATTACAATATGCAGTTCAGATCAAACTGGGGCGGCGAAATAACTTTGATTATGGGCAAGTCTAAAGATCAGGGAATAAAATACGACTCGCACGAGATAGACGTAAGCTCATGGTTCAATATTGACCCCAAATGGAACGCGAATGTGTACGGAGGATATTCTAAGACTTACAACTTCAACCAGGATTATCTGGCGTTCTACTCATGGCTCGGCGCCAGCCTAAGCTGGAACGCAATGGATGTGCTTCAGGTCGGTACCTCATATAATATGTGGGTGGAAGGCAATCCCGCGGGAAAAGTAGAAGACATAATCTATAACGCCCGTCCGTACTTCTCTTTAACTCCCGTGAATAATTTAAACTTAAGAGTGTATGTTGATAATCTCTATGATCAGTCAACGCAGCATATGGAGCAGATTATCGGCGGACTGTTGTTCTCTTACAACTTCTCTCCGAAGAGCTGGATTTATTTTGCTTACAACGAACTTGACAACAGAAGCGACCAGTACGACGCCGCAGGAAATCTTCTGCCGCAGAGAATGCACGTTGCGGCCAGAGCCGGCGTCTTCAAAATAAAATACCTTTATTATTTTTGACAGGCGCAACTGTTCCCAATCATAAGAATGATTTGTAATCTTGCATTAGTTAGGTTACGGCAAATGCACGAAAACCGCTAAAAATAAAGTCCCTGCCGCAATTAATTCTTTTCATTAACTACAGCCATAACTTTTGTTTATTCAAACTGCCGGATGAGAGTCCGGCAGTTGGCTGATTAAAACTAATTATGATATGCCTGTGAAAAACACCGGTACGGTTTTCGATATAAGCAAATACGCGGTTCACGACGGACCCGGAATAAGAACAACAGTTTTCCTTAAAGGCTGTCCTCTCGACTGCGTTTGGTGCCACAATCCGGAGAGCAAGAAAATCGGAGCGGAGACTACAGTAAAAACCACCAGAAGCAGACCGCTTAAACTTTCTTACACCGAAACCAAAGACGTAATAGGCCGTGAAGTTACGGTTGAAGAAGTAATGAAAGAAATTGAGAAAGATCTTATATTTTACGAAGAGTCTGGCGGCGGTGTAACTTTTTCGGGCGGCGAACCGCTTATGCAGCCGGCCTTTCTTGAGAGTCTTTTAAAATCGTGTAAAGAAAAAGCTATACACACGGCTGTTGATACTTCCGGTTTTGCCAATTGGGATGTATTTGAGAAAATACTTGATTACATAGATCTGTTTTTGTTCGATCTCAAAATTATGGATGAAGTAAACCACGTAAAATATACCGGGGTTTCAAATAAGATAATCAAACGCAATCTGATAAGACTTTCAGAAGCGGGCAAGAAGATGAGGATAAGGATACCGCTTATTCCGGGCATTACGGATACCGAAGAAAATCTGCGCGAAATAATATATTTTCTATCACCGATTAAGAATATAAAAGAAGTTGATCTTCTTCCTTACAATGAGCTAAGCGAAGGTAAGTACAAGCGCTTCAGCAAAGAAAACGGATTGAAGGATCTGAAGATGCAGTCTCAGGAAAAGATAGATAAAATAATAAACATCTTTAAACCTTACGGTTACGAAATAACGGTGAAAGGTTAGCGATGAACGAAAGAATAAAATCATTACGCGAAAGATCATTAAACGCGGTACCGACTTTGTCCCATGAGAGAGCTCTGCTCGTTACGGAATTTTACAAGTCGGATGCGGCGGAAAAAGTATCCGTTCCCGTTGCAAGAGCGCTGTGCTTCAAATATATACTGGAGAAGAAAAAACTTTTTATTGATGAAGGCGAACTTATAGTCGGCGAGAGGGGGCCCGCTCCAAAAGCTACTCCGACTTATCCGGAAATTTGTACTCACAGTCTGCAGGACCTTGAAATATTAAACTCACGGGAGAAAATATCCTTTAAATCAGGAGAGGAAACCAGGAGTCTTCACGAAAAAACAATTATCCCGTTCTGGACAGGTAAGTCGATACGCGATAAGATATTTGCCGAAGTTGACGATGAATGGAAGGATGCTTACGCAGCGGGCATCTTTACCGAATTTATGGAACAGCGGGCTCCGGGCCATACGGTTCTTGACGGAAAGATTTACGGGAAAGGGCTTAATGAATTTAAAAAAGATATAACCGGCGCTATAGACGCGCTAGATTTTTTTAACGATCCTTCGGCATTCGACAGAAGGGAAGAACTAAAAGCAATGGCTATAGCCGCCGATTCGGTTATAGCATTTGCAGAACGCTACTCAGCGCTGGCGGGAGATTCAGCAAAGAAAGAAAAGAACGAAGCGAGGAAAAAAGAGCTTGAGAAGATTTCCGAAGTGTGTAAGTATGTGCCTGCAAACGCTCCGCGTGATTTGTACGAAGCTCTTCAGTATTACTGGTTTATTCATCTGGGCATAATTTCAGAGCTGAACACATGGGATTCGTTTAATCCCGGAAGGCTCGATCAGCATCTACTTCCTTTTTATAAAAAGGATATAGAAGAAGGAAAGCTGACCGCCGATTCCGCTAAAGAACTGCTTGAAGCATTCTGGATAAAATTTAACAATCAGCCGGCGCCGCCGAAGGTGGGAGTGACGGCTCAGGAAAGCAACACTTATACCGATTTCTGTTTGATAAATATAGGCGGGCTAAAAGAGAACGGCGAGGACGCGGTTAACGAAATGTCGTATGTTCTCCTTGATGTTATAGAAGAGATGCGTCTTCTGCAGCCGAGCTCGATGATACAGGTGAGCAAGAAGAATCCCGACAGGTTTATTAAGCGCGCGCTGAAGATAATTAAAACAGGCTACGGCCAGCCGTCAGTATTCAATTCCGATTCAATTGTGCAGGAACTCGTAAGGCAGGGCAAATCGATTACCGATGCGAGGAACGGCGGCGCGAGCGGGTGCGTCGAGACAGGAGCCTTCGGAAAAGAAAGCTACATTCTAACCGGATACTTCAACCTGGTGAAGATATTGGAATTAACTTTGAATAACGGTACCGACCCGCGTACCGGAAAGAAGATCGGCATTGAGAC
>JBJKTB010000384.1:0-15853 GCA_046703345.1 Ignavibacteriaceae bacterium | reverse complement strand
ATTTTATCAAGTATCTTGTCTATCTCGGCCTGAGAAATTTCATGGTGTTCCTGCTGGTCACCGGTTATCTCGTAAAACTTAGCGTCCTCAATATTGTCTTCCTTCTTCTTGAAGACGTTGGCTGCGTTTTTAAACGAGTTGAATATATTCCCGCTGCTCCTGCCGGTAGGAGAACCGCGGAATAAATTTCCGAATGTTACGCCGGACCTTCTGTCGAACATTATATATACGAATCCGGCCAGCGCTCCTCCGAGATGGGCGAGATGAGCGACGTCGCCGCCGTTGGGAATAGAAAAGAATTCGATAAGTACGAACGCGGCGATCAGATATTTTGCCTTCACCGGTACGAGGAACCATAAGAAGATATACCTGTTCGGGAATAGCATGGCGAAGGCGATCAGAACTCCGAATATAGCGCCGGATGCCCCTATCGTGGGAGCCAGTCTTTCTCCGAAAATCGGAGGAAGTACAAGCTGAAATATCCCGGCTACCACTCCGCACATCAGATAAAATGTTAAGAACTTTTTAGAGCCCCAGATGTTCTCTATCTCAATGCCGAACATCCACAAGGCGAACATGTTGAAGAATATATGAGCGAATCCGCCGTGCATGAACTGATAAGTGATAAGCTGCCAGGGATAAAAGCTCCAGTGCTGCGCCAGGTTCCCAGCGTTGTCGTAAAGATTTATTCCGCCGATGGGCAGCAGAGCGAAGTACTTGGTAATCATATCATTAACCGTCAGTCCGTTGCCTAAGCTTACCTGCTGCCCCATCATCATGATGAGAAACACTACGCCGTTAATTATAAGTAAATTCTTTATAACCGGGGGGAAGAAACTGAATCCGCCGAATCCCGATGGTCTATAATAATCGCTCACTAAGTTATTCCTCTTTTTTAATTATGCTTTCCTTCCGTTAAACGACGGAATTTTCCCGCTTATATAGAAAAATTTAAACAATTTTAACGGCTTTTAATATGCTAGGCTTCACTTAAAGCGGCAACACCCGGAAGTGTTTTCCCTTCAAGGAATTCCAGCGATGCGCCCCCGCCGGTAGATACGTGCGATACCTTGTCTTCAAGTCCCGCTTTGCTGATTGCCGCCGCCGAATCGCCGCCGCCTATGATCGTTACCGCGCCTTTGGATGTCGCTTCAACAAGCCTCTCCGCAATGCCGAAAGTTCCTTTGGCGAAATTATCCATCTCGAATACGCCCATCGGCCCGTTCCATACCACGGTCTTCGATTTCAAAAGTTCTTCGCCGAACAATTTAATTGTTTCCGGCCCTATATCCAATCCCATTTTATCAGCCGGAATGTTGTCAACGCTTACTACCTGCGAGGGTGAATCGTTCTTAAATTCCGCCGCCACCACAACGTCAACAGGCATCAGGAATTTTACTTTTGATTTGCTCACCTTCTCAAGCACTTCCTTCGCAAGATCAATCTTCTCCGCCTCGAGAAGCGAGTTGCCTATCTCTTTTCCCTGCGCCTTGTAGAATGTGTATGCCATTCCGCCGCCGATTATCATTGTGTCGACTTTATCAAGCAGGTTCGTAATAACATCTATCTTTCCCGAGATCTTCGCGCCGCCGAGTATAGCGCAGTAAGGCCTAGCCGGCTCGGTAATCGCGCTTCCCAGATAATCAAGCTCTTTCTGCATAAGATATCCCGCCGCGCATTTATCGATGTACTTCGTAACTCCCTCTGTTGAAGCGTGTGCTCTGTGCGCGCTGCCGAACGCGTCGTTTACGTAAAGATCGCCAAGCTCTGCAAGCTGCTTCGCGAACCCGGCATCGTTCTTCTCTTCCTCTTCGTGAAATCTTAAATTCTCAAGTAGGACTACATCGCCGGCAGCCATTGCGTTAACCATCGTCTTAACTTCATCGCCTACGCAGTCGGGCGCCAGCTTAACTTCTTTTCCGAGAAGCTCGCCCAGCCTCTTTGCCGCCGGCTTTAAGCTGTACTTCGGATTTACTTTTCCCTTGGGCCTTCCGAGATGACTCATTAAAACCGCTTTTCCGCCTTCAGCCATTATTTTCTTTATAGTCGGTAAAGAGGAAACGATTCTGATGTCATCGGTGATTTCTAGGTTCTCATCGAGCGGCACGTTGAAGTCGACGCGCACAAGAACCCGCTTATTCTTCATATCAAGTTTATCAATAGAAAGTTTGTTCATTTCTTGCCGTCCTTTTTCTGCTTACTTATACGTTTAATTATCATAAGCTTTAAGCTGTGCTGAAAAAAATTGGAGTGTAAGGATTACCTTATAAAACAAAGAGGCTGCCTCAAAAGGAATATACAAATTAAAAATCCGCGGAAATCAACCTGCCGGCAGGCAGGTTCAAATCCGCGCAATCCGTGTTCCATTTTTCAAAAAGATATTACTTTTGAGACAGCCTCTTACTTAAAACGGAACTAATTATTTAGTGATCTTGTTGAGCAGATCCGCTACTCTGCATGAGTATCCCCACTCGTTGTCGTACCAGGAAACAATCTTAAAGAATCTCTTCTCGTCCTTAAAATTGTTCTGCAAGGTAGCCAGAGAGTCGTATATCGATGAGCGGTCGTCGTGCACGAAGTCGGTGGAAACAACTTCCTCTTTGCAGTATCCGAGGATGCCTTTAAGATATGTTTCCGATGCCTTCTTCATCAGCGCGTCGATCACTTCGATAGAGGTATCCTTTACCGAGCGGAAAGTAAGATCAACAACAGATACGTCTGCTGTCGGTACTCTGAACGACATTCCCGTCAGTTTGCCTTTCGTCTGAGGCAGCACTTCGCCTACGGCCTTTGCCGCGCCTGTAGTTGAGGGAATAATGTTGATTGCCGCCGCTCTTCCTCCGCGCCAGTCTTTCTTTGATGGACCGTCGACAGTCTTCTGCGTGGCTGTGTAGGAGTGTATAGTTGTCATCAATCCTGTTTCTATGCCGATTCCCTCTTTCAGAAGTACGTGCACTACGGGAGCGAGACAGTTAGTTGTGCATGATGCGTTTGAAATAATGTTGTGCTTGGCAGGATCGTATTCGTGATCGTTCACTCCGAGCACTACCGTCTTTACATCGCCTTTGCCCGGTGCAGAAATGATTACTTTCTTCGCGCCTGCTTCAAGGTGGCCCTTTGCCTTATCGGAGTGAGTAAAAAGACCCGTGGACTCGATTACGTATTCTACGCCGAGTTCTTTCCAGGGAAGCTGCGAAGGCTCTTTTGTAGCCGCTACGCATTTTACTTTATGGCCGTTTACAACGAGGATATCGTCGTGCTCAAGCTTGGGATCGCTTTTTTCGGTCTTCAGCTCGCCGTTAAATTTTCCGTGAATCGAATCGTACTTTAATTGATAAGCAAAATATTCAGCTTCCGTGCTTACGTCTACTACAGCAACGACATCAATATCTTTGCCTAACAATCCCTTGTCCACGATCGCCTTAAATACTAATCTTCCTATTCTTCCGAAACCATTAATACCTACTTTGGTAGCCATACTGTAACTCCTTTAATTGAAATTAATTTATGCCCTACAAAATTACTTAAACAGCGTCTGAATTTCAATTCCATTTATGCCCGTCATTCCTTATTATTTTAATTTTCCCCGGCTGTCATGGTCCACACCATGTCAGAGGAAACGCTAAAAACTCTGTCCCGTAATTGTATGTAACGGCCTACTCATTCATTCATAAATCTACGCACTTTTATACCTCTCCTCTGTCCGGACTAAAACCTTATCGCGATTTCGTGCCTTGCGCCAAGGGATATAAATTTTATTGAAAAAAATCAATACGTAGTAGTACGTAATTTTAAATGAAAATGGAAATAAATTCTCGAGAATCCTTAAAAATCAGTAGAAGTACGTATTGACAATACCATATTATTTAAATATTTTTTTATTCAAAATTGTGCATCTCATATGGGGGTATTTATGATACCAATTTCTACATTATATCAGATTCATCTTTTAAGGGGCTAAATATTGCATACCTAAATTAATACTTACATATATTAATCACCTATTATCCGGTTGTGTGAATTATAATGTGAAACCGTTGAACCTTTCAGCTTGTAAGCAATATCAGGCCTTTACCGTAATGTCGTTAGTCATACACCAAAACGTTGAATAATAATTCTAACAAAGTTACAGTAATGAAAAGAAGAAAAGGCAAGTTATTATGGGTCGGGAAATAAATTATTAAATTAATTTTAGGAGTAAACATTACATTATTGAAAAATTTGTGTGGTTTTTTCAATAAAGATTCAGTAAAATGATCAAGACTAGCAGCATGGATAAATGGATAAAATTTCTGAAGTTAGTTATAAAAGTGCCAACATGGCCAAATGAATATTAGATCCTCGTTATAGAAAGGTGTTCACTTTTAGAAACTATATGTTCTATAGAATTTGCTTTATAAAAGGATTAATTATGAAAAATTTATTGAATGTTGTGTGGTTGGTTTCAATTCTCTTTTATGGCTGTGCATTAACTTTAAAAACTACTGATTTCCCATCTAAAGAAGATTTTTATAATAGATTTAATAATTCAATGAATAATAAGGAAGTTATGATTACGTTATTATCAGATAGTTCAAAGATAATAGCTAATAGTGTGATAATTGAAAATGATAGCCTAGATTTTGTTAAAAAGGGACAACATGAAATAGTTAAGCTCCCTCTTCGTAATATAAAACGCGTATATGAATTAAATAAAGGGAACCATATGGTAACTGGTTTTCTGATAGGCACTGCATTTAGTTTTTTATTAAGTTATGCTATAATAGCGACAAATGAATCTGCTACAAATAATGAATATCACCTTCCTCCATTTCCCGCTAGTCTAGGATTTGGAGTTAGCGGAGGATTAATTGGACTGGGTATAGCAAGTCTTATCGATTTAACCCACATATTTCAATTTAATCCCTAAGTATTAATGTGGACTTCATATTAATAGTATATTGAAATAAATAGGATATAACATGATCAAGATTTACTTATTTATTTTTTTAATATTCTCGGTAATTTTAATTGGTTGTTCTCCAATTTATACAGTAAAAGATTTCTCAACAAAAGAAAAATTTTACGACGATTTTAATAAATCTGTCAGGGACCAATCGATTAAAATAAGTTTATTGAATAATAATTCACAAATATTTGGGGAAAAAGCAATAATTAAAAATGATACACTTATTGTATCACTTTCAAGACAGATTAAGAGAACAATAAATAAAAATGATATTCAAAATATCAATTATTTTGGTAAAGACATGAATCATCTTTCTGCTAATATTCACTTAAATAATGGGGAAATTATAAAAGTCAAGAATATTAATATTAATTCTGATTCATCAATCACCACTGATATATTGGAGATACAGGGAAAGCACATTCCGGTAAGTGAATTGAGTGCGGTTAGTTATACAAAGCACTGGATCGGCTTACCTATTGGGATTATAAGCGGTACCGTTGTCGGATTTTTTACGTCTGCTCTTTTGAATGGCGACCGAAACAACAATAGCGGCGATTCAGGTAACGGATTATATATTATCCCAATAGTTGAAGTAATCGGAGGGGGTGTATTCGGCTGGATAGAAGGATTTCATTACACTTACCAATTCTACCCATAATATAAGGTTAGTGAGGATAAAAATCATAAAACATCCGTAATGTTTCAAAAACATCGTAGATGTTTCATTATTGTAAAACCCCCCCGAGCCCGCTACTTAGCTTTATTGCGATGACTTTAATTAAAAAAATCTTATTTAAGCATAAATTCTTTTAATATTTTTCCCTGTCCGCCTGCCGGTAAAAATTGGGACATCTATTTGTTTATCTAATCTAATTGAAATTGTTATATTTATTTAAGAAATTATAAATGATTTAACTTAAATGAATGTGAACTATAATTTTAAATGGGATTTTCAAAAAGCTAAACAAAACAAGCTTAGACATAAAATTAGTTTTGAGCTGGCAGCTTCGGTTTTCAGAGACCCGAAGGCATTGACAATATATGATGATTTGCATAGTGTTTCCGAAGATAGATGGGTAACTTTAGGAATAAGTTCAAGTGGTATTCTTATCGTTGTATCGCACACATTTAATGAAGATGATAAAAATAATGTTACTATTAGAATTATTACAGCCAGGAAAGCAACTAAAAACGAATCAAAACAATATATGATGTAAAATGAAAAAAGAATATAATTTTTCTAAGGGTGAAAGAGGTAAATTCTACGATAAAGAAGCTGATTTTAATTTGCCTATTTATCTGGAACCGGAACAATTAAAATTTGTGGAAGAGTTAGCAAAAAAAAGAAATAAAGATTTAAAAACAATAGTAAACGAGATTATTAAAAACAGTAAGAAATTTGCAAATTTTTTACAATAATAATTCTAAATTTTATAATTATTTAGATATCAGATCAATAACTAAAAAGAATACTCCGTTGCTCTCAAGCTTATCATAGTTATGCGCGAATTACTTGCCGAAGGCTGCCTTATTAAATAAATTCTTTTCTTTTAGTTGTTTCAATCATAAAACATCCGTAATGTTTTAAAACATCGTAGATGTTTCATTATTATAAAAAACCCCCGAGCCCGCTGCGGCGGACCCGGGGGTCGGTGTTATGAGGAGTATGATGTGTTACTTTGTTAAGATCATCTTTTTGGTAATGTTCACCCCGTTGCCTGTCAGCTGGTAGAAATATATTCCGCTCGACAGCTTGGTCGCATCGAATGTTCCCCGGCTGTCATGGTCCACACCATGACAGAGGAAACGCTAAAAACTCCGTCCCGTAATTGTATGTAACGACCTACTCATTCAATCATGCATTTACACACATTTATGCCTCTTCTCTGTTCGAACTAATACTCCTATCGAGATTTCATGACTTGCGTGAATTAAAGGGGAATGAAGCTACCTTAGCATTTTTTTTACCGCTCCCCTTCGTGTTTGTTGAAACCTTTTTATAAAGGTAAGCTCAGACAATGCCGCGAATGCTGTTAACCTGTACCGGACTCCTGAAACGATATACATAAAACCGCTTGCAAGTTCATATACTAAAGTATATGTTTGTATACAAAAGTATATAATAAAAACATGGTAATTAATAAAGTACTTGACGAAATATTCCATACATGGTCCAACGCCGCAGTATTGCGCGCCTTGCTCGATACAAATACGGGTTTCTCAGGCAATGAGGTTGCGCGCGTAGCCGGGATGAATCCGAGATCCGCATTCAAAGCGTTGACTTCACTTGAAGTACTCGGTTTGGTTAACCGTGTAATAGGCGGAAGGGATCATATCTTTACTCTCAATCGAGAACATTACCTGGTTCAGGAAATCGTTCTTAAAATATACCAGGTAGAAAGTAAATTCTTTAACGAAGTAATAAGCGCTCTTTCTAAAATCTTAAAAGGACATGTAAACAGTGCTGTAATTTTCGGCAGCGTTGCCAGGAAAGAAGAAAAGCCTTTATCTGATCTTGATATTTGTTGTATTGTGAATTCACAATCGGATGTATCGGTAGTCCGGGATTTGCTGAATAAAAATTCTTCTGTGCTTTATAAGAAGTACGGAATTAAATTAGCCCCGGTTATTTTTATTAAAGCGCAATTCTTGAAAAAAAGTAAGACTAAATTAATAAAAGACATAGCAAAGGAGGGAATTTTAGTTGCCGGTAAAAGCCTAAAAGGTTTGCTCAATGGCTGAGAGAAGAGGACGAAAAGCCATTCCCCGGCATAACTTCAAAAGATATCTTGATGTTGCCGAGCATTTTTATCAGGCCGCCAAAGATTCGTTGGAACTCGAGTATTGGACTGCATCAGGTGTTCTGATTGTGCATTCCGCAATTGCTTATTCCGATGCTCTTTGTATAAAACTCTCCGGCGTAAAGAGTGTAGGAGGGAACCATGAAGACGCCGTTGCTCTGCTCGAGAACTCTGTCGGGGACACAGAGGAAAAATCCTCAGCCCTTAATCAGCTCCGAAGATTAATTGAAGAAAAAACTAAAGTATCGTACTTGGGAGAACTATATACTTCTTCACAAACCAAAGAAATGATGAAGCGTCTTGAAAGATTTCGTATGTGGTCGCTAGAGATATTAAACAGATAAACGGAAGCTGAAGGTTTTAAAGTATAAAGCTTTTAATTTGACTGAATGATGTTCCCCATATTTTAGTAAGATGCCGACTCGTTTTGCTTACATAAAACATAATATTTACCGGGTAGTATCATTTTTCGCATTTTACCGGCTGTAATGCCCGCGAACAAACATCGTAGATGTTTCATTATTGTAAAAAACCCCCGAGCCCGCTGCGGCGGACCCGGGGGTCGGTGTTATGAGGAGTATGATCAGTTATTTAGTCAATATCATCTTTCTTGTAATGTTCACCCCGTTGCCTATCAGCTGGTAGAAATAAATTCCGCTCGAAAGCTTACTCGCGTCGAATGTTACTGTATGCATTCCAGGCGCCAGCTCGCCGTTCAGCAGCGTCGCTACTTTCTGTCCTAGTATGTTGTACACGTTAAGCTGAAGTCTCTCAAGTTTCGGTACGCTGAACTGGATTACTGTCGAAGGATTGAACGGGTTGGGATAGTTCTGCTGCAGCGCGAATTCCTTCGGCACCGAAGTCTGACTGCTTACATCTGTTACGTTGGTAGGAATGAACGCTATGTTCTTTACCTCGAAGCTGTAATTCGTCATGCCCGGATTGTCGCTTGTGTTTATGATGAATCCTACGTCTTCCATTCCCTGCGCGTCAAACGGCGACTGGCTTCCGTATATCTCCTTGAACTGGCTGAAGTCAATCGTGTACGTTCTTGTATCCGGAGTAAGATTTACCCTGTAAGCGTAGTAGTTGTAATTCTGAGTATTGGCCATGTTAAAGATTACTTCAATCGTACCCGTGCCGCTCGCGTCAAATCTGATGCTTCCGTATTTGCTCAGATCCAAAGGACTGCTTTCGGCGTTAAGCGAACGTACTACGGTCGTCCAGTCAGCCAGCTGACCCGATGCGTATGCGCCGCCTGATAGAACCAGAGAGCCCTCCGGATAATTGGAAAGCTGCTGCTGAGGATACGTGTTTGTTGTAAACGTGCTTACAGTTGAGCTTGGACCTGTGATGTAACTGTACGCGCCGCCGCTTACGTAAACTTCATCGTTAAATCCGCCCGCCTGCGACATGTATAAGTTGGCGTCCGAGATTATGCCGGTGTTTATTACTACTTCGCTTACTCCCGGCTGTACTGTGTAGTTCGCGTTTGTCTGAACCTGGTCGTCTCCCTGCGACGCGCGGAAAGCGGTATTGATGTTCACAGACTTCGCCGCCTGAGTGTTGTTTACAACAGTCAGGTGAATATTCCCGTCGTGAGTATAGTCAGCCGTCTTAATGAATACGTCAGGCGCGCTCTGCTGCGTGTTAAGATAAGATACGCTGCCGTATGATTTGAATCTGGATATTATTCCCGTTACGATCTGCGCCGCCGCATCGTAGCTGCTTGCCCATACCTGGAAGTTGTATATGCTCGAGGCTCCGCTTGGCGATTTGTATTCTTCGTATGTCCATTTGTTCTCTACCTGGAAACCGGTTGGCGTCTCGTATACGCTGAAGGAGATCGCGTAGTCCGAAAGATTCGCCGATGCCTTCTGCAGCTCGGCTCCGTAGAACTGGTATCCGTTGATGTTTACCAGCTTGATGCCGTCGATCTGGTATCCGGCGAGCCTGTCGCATACAGCCTTAAGGTGATCGTAAATGTAAGGTGCGGCCGTTATTGTCGAGAACACTCCGCCGACTCTTAAGTTTACTCCCGATGTCGATACTGTATAGTTCACCGCGTAGCTGGATACCGCGTTTGAAATGCCGAGTATGTCGAACGGTGTGGCTTCTGCGGCCTTTGAGTTGTAAGGGCCGAAGACCGGGATAAGATCCGATAATCCGTAAGCTGCGGTTATTCCTCTCGCGCCTTTGTTCTTAAGTATCGGAGTGGTCATGCCGTATTTAATCTTCAACTGTCTCTGCAGAAGAAGAGTCGCCATGTCGCCTCTCGACTCGACGCCGCCGTTTTCGCTGTTGCTTGTTGTATCCGCAAGATCTACGTCTGTACCGTGCGCTATAACCTTATTGCCGTAATAATCTACGCCGGCTATGTACGCTGAGTTAGAATATTGATTTTCACTTGCCGTAATTTTAACAGTCACGTCTACACTGTTCTCGGCGTTTACCGTAAGCGTGCCGAAGCTGTACGAAAAGATGTTGCTTCCCGAGTATGTCTCTCCTCCAAATGTGCTGGATACGAATGACATACCGGCCGGAAGAGTATCGGTAATTGTTGTGTTGTAAAGATCAGCCGTACCGTAATTGCCGAACGTAAGTTTGTATGTTGTCGTTCCGCCGGAATCGGGTGCCATTACAAGATTGTCGTTCTTCTCTATATAAACAAGAGGCTTTCCGCTGCCGCTTACAAGTTTATGCATGCCCGCGTCTATTGTTGTAAGATTTTCTCCCGCCGTAAGCGTGAAGCATGATGTCATTCCGGTTACCGTGTCGGCGTCCGAATCTACCGTGGTGTCGCTGCCCATGTGCTGCGCTACGAAAACATAATCCGGAGGAAGTACAAACTGTATTCTGTAATCTCCGGCCGATAAGTTGCTGAAAAGATAATGTCCCTGCGAATCTGTTACTGTGCTGTCCACAAAATCTCCGCAGCAGCAGTATAACCTTACAGTCACGTTCGGTATTCCGGGATCTCCGACTCTCTGTATGCCGTCGTTAACATCCGAATCCTCCCAAACAAAATCGCCCACCGAAGCTGGACTGCTGGGCGGCGGCGTAACCGATGTCTTGTTAACCAATCCGGCGTTCGCCGATAAATAAACCTGTCCCGATGTAACGTCAAAACAGTCGGTATATCCAGTCGAGTCGTTTGTCTGTCCCGCGCTTGAATTAATAGTAACGTCGTTTCCTACACCTTTGGTCGTAAACTTGTAATTCTTGTTTCCGTCTATTAATGTGAATCTAACCGTGTAGCTGCCCGGCGCTAGGCTGTCGAATGAAAAATTTCCCGCCGAGTCTGTTAATGCGTATCTCAGCCACATTCCGGAGCATTTAAAAAGATCAACAGTTACCCACTGCACTCCTTTCTCTCCGTTGTCCTTCAATCCGTCGCCGTTCGCGTCGTACCATACGTTTCCGCCTACTGTCGCCGGAAGCGGAGCGGCGGCCGGAAGCGTGATCGCTCCGTTGCTGTAATTAATGTTCTGCACGTTTGTGCCGGTATCGGCTATTTCAGATATCGAAGTGACAAATGTTAAAGGACTTGTGCCCTGCACGTTCTTAAATGAAAGTCCTAACAGCTCGCCGTTTCCTAAATTAAGCGGATTAAAATCAAACCAGCTTATATATATTGAATCACCCGACGAGGAATACGAAAAGTTTCCGTGCCCGGGTCCGTTAACTATATTGTCGAATGTAACTTTGTTAGGATCGAAAGTTACAACCAGACTTATAGCCCCTATTCCGTTAAAATTTGTAACGTTGATCGGCACAACAACTGTGTTGCCGCTTGATGTCATTTGAGCCTGAGTTACCGTTGTGTCAGGTATGCTCACGGTTATCTGTGCGTCAGCGTAGCCGAAGAAAAATACAGCCAAACATATAGCAGTTAATATTCTTTTCATTGAACTCCTCTCTGATTACTTGCTGCAACAATCCCAACTATAATGCCATTATAAACTCCATAAAAACCCCCTTTTAAGCTCATTTTGCGGCCTTTAGATGCGTCTTGTTGTCTCATATTAAGAATATTTCGCCTCCATGTAATCTTTTAAGATGGCTGAATAATCTTCAAATTACATCCTTGGAAGTCGTTCGGCCGCCGTTTTTTATGGTAAGATTATTAAAATTTTCTTTTATACAGGCCGTATCTTCCCTATATCCCGCCTCCGGAGGATACTATGCAAATAATTAATTAATGATTGCAGGCTTTTTTCGATGGGAATTCAGCTTTGGGGAGTGTAAATCAAATTTCTAGAAGTGTATATCGCGTTTCTTGGAGTGTATATTCAATTTCCGGCAATGCATATCTTATTTCTTACGGTGAACATTCACTTCCCGGCAATGTACAGCTTATTTCTTGGAATGTATATTCAATTTCCGGTAATGTAAATCCTATTTCTTGGATCGTATATACAATTTCCGGCAGTGTACATTCGATTTCTCGGAGTGTAGATTCAATTTCTAGCAATGTACGTCCTATTTCCGGGAGTGTACATTATATTTCTGCATGAGTCTTTTTGTTTCTTGTTAGGTTCTTCGAATTTCTATTTGGCGATTGAATCGAGCTAAGCTTCTGCTGCCATTTCGAGCGAACCGAGAAATCTCACGAGTCAAACGGAAGGGCGATTAGATCAGGAGATTTCTTGCTCGATTAACCTGTCTGCCGACAGGCACATCGTGCGGTAAGTATTAATCTACCGGCAAATAAAATTTGAATAGTTGAACAGCATCAACCACGAACAACAAACCACTCCCCCGACCCCGTCGGGGGCCGACAAACAATTCCTTTACTCTCTCGGGTTTTCCTTCCGCCACTGCTTAATGTATTCCGCGATAGCCGTAGTAGGCGCTCCGGGAGTAAACAGCTCGCCTACACCCTGCTTCTTCAGCTCGTTTATATCTTCCTCGGGAATGATGCCCCCGCCGGTCAGAAGCACGTCGTTCAGTCCCTTCTCTTTCATTAATGTCAGTATCTTCGGGAAGATTGTCATGTGAGCGCCGGAAAGAATGCTTATTCCTATAACATCAACGTCTTCCTGGATCGCCGCCTCCACTATCATCTCAGGCGTCTGCCTTAGACCCGTGTAAATGACTTCCATCCCCGCGTCGCGAAGCGCGGCCGCTATTACCTTCGCTCCCCGGTCGTGCCCGTCAAGACCTGCTTTGGCTACAAGTACTCTAATCTTATTATCCATTTATAAAGACCCGTTGTTTATTGCTGTTCTTATTTTATCAGCGTACTGTCTCATAAATCCGTCGCCGTAATTCTTCAAGTTAGGCTTGAACCTGAAATCGTCGTGATTAGTGCGCGGTATTATGTGAAAATGGAAATGAAAAACCGACTGCCCGGCCGCCGTACCGTTGTTGCAGACAACGTTAAACCCGTCGGGATTAAGGCTGTGCATTATCGCGCTGGACATGATCTGAGTCGCCTTTATTACCTCAGCCAGCTCTTCAGGCGGTACGCTTAGAAGATTCTCGTAGTGCTTCTTCGGTATTACAAGCGTGTGCCCGAAATTTACCGGCCTTATATCTAGAAAGGAAATTACTTTTTCGTTCTCGTAAAGTATCTCGGCGCCTGCCGATCTATTAATAATATCACAAAAGATGCAATTCATATCAGCTAAAATAACTGTAAAATACATGTATGGCAAAACTAAAATACATGCTTTGCCGCATCTGATAAATATCAGATCTCAAGATACTGCTTCTTCTTTCCGAACACGCCGTAAAGTCCGCCGGTGTGAAGAAAGACTACCTTCATTCCCCTGCCTTTCAACAGAAAGTTTTCGTAATATGCGGTGAAAGCTTTTCCCGTGTACGCCGGGTCCAGTATAATTCCGGATGAAAGCGCGAATCTCTTGATCAGCGCCAGCTTATCATCGGTTATTTGCTTGTAGCCTTCCTTCGAATACCCGTCGAGTATAACAAGGTTCTCTTCCTTTATCCTGCAGTTCATCTTGAAGTCAAGCGCACAGCCTTCTGCGAGCTGAAGTATCTTTTTTCTTATCTTATCGGCGGGATATAAAACGTTAACCGCGTATATCTTGATATTTAGATTTAATAATGCCGCCCCTGCAAGCATGCCCGCCGCCGTTCCGCCCGAGCCGGCCGCAGCGCATATACCTTCCAGCTTTTTCAGGTCGGTCTGCTTCTTCAGCTCCTGTATAAACGAAACATATCCCCATATGCCTAGTGTCGTCGACCCGCCTTCGGGTATTACGTAAGCGTTTTTCCCTTTCTTTAACAGCTTCTTCCTCTCCTCGAACATAATATCGTTCACGTGATCAAACTGCTTCCTGTTAAGAAATTTTATGTCGGCTCCGAAGAATTTGTCGAGGAAAAGATTGCCGTCGGCGTTCGCTCTGTCGCTTCCCCATAAGAACAGCTTCGTCTTTAATCCCGCCTTTGCCGCCGCTATCACCGTGGCGCGGGCGTGATTCGACTGCTCTCCGCCGTCGGTGAACACTACGTCGGCCTTCTCTTTCTTCGCCCCCTGAATAAGGTATTCGAGCTTCCTTACTTTATTTCCCGAAAGCTCTACGCCTGTCAGGTCGTCCCTCTTTATAAGGAAATTTTTTCCTTCAAACTTTAGTGTCTGCAGCGGCGTAGGAATGTTCGCCATCTCTATTTTCTTCGGAGTTATCATTTTATTCGGCATCCTTGTCCTTAATATATCTTGTATAAAAAAGTCTTGCCCTGTCCAGATCGTCCTGCGTATCGACGGCAAGGTTCTCGAACTCGGTAACCACTATCTTAATTTTAAAACCGTTCTCCAGCATCCTCAGCTGCTCCAGCTTTTCTATCTGCTCGAGGTCGGTCTGCGGAAGCTCGGTGAATTTAAGCAGCGACTCCCTTCTGTAAACGTACAATCCGATGTGCTTGTAAATTTCCGCTTTATGTATTCTGTCGAAGTTTGTCTTCGCGTCACGTACAAAAGGTATCGGAGAACGTGAGAAGTAAAGAGCGAAGTTATTATAGTCGAATACTACTTTAGGTATCGACGGCGATTTAAGATCGGCAAGCGTCTCTATCCTCTTTGCAAGTGTGGCTACGTTAACTTTGGGATCAAACAGCAGCGGCTCAATCGCCTGGTCTATCATCTCGCCCTGTATAAAAGGTTCGTCGCCCTGTATGTTAACAATTATTTTGGCCTGCGGCAGACTCTTAGTTACATACGCTATTCTGTCGGAGCCTGTAGCGATGTCTTTAGGCGTAACGATTACCCTCGCTTTGAAGCTTCTGCACACCTGCGCCACTTTCTCGTCGTCAACCGCGATTATTACTTCGTTAAGCAGCTTCGAATTCTTTGCGCTCTCATAAGTATGCTGTATCATCGGCTTTCCGCCGATATCCGCAAGCGGCTTCCCCATTAATCTTGTGGAGGCGAAACGCGCGGGAATTATACCGATTATCATATTCTTATTCTATTCCGTATGAAGGATCATATATCATCAGCATTACCGTTTTGTTTACATTTACGGCCGCCGGTTTGAATTACATGATCCAATTGATTTTTATAAATCCGCGAGAACCCATTTAATAAATGACTTCATACAAATTGCATTTATAAAGTACGAATGTATAATAGATCAGGCAATGTAGACTTTCGTATTCATCATCAAAATTATTGTATATACGCTAAAAATAATTACACTATTTATCTTATCTTCAAGCGACCTCAAATAAATCGCGTTTGCCTGCCGCCGGAGAGTGTTGCACAACTCATAAAATGTCATTTCGAAGGATCCCGACTCGTCGGGAGACTGAGAAATCTCATTCTTTTTATGACAAAGATTTCCTCCAGCGCTTGCGGCACGCCTGCCTACTCTCCGCCGATAACCTTCGGCACGTGAAAGAAATACTCGTCCTTCTCCGGCGCGTTCTTCAGCGCCTTTTCCGTAGGCACCGACTCTTTAAGCCTGTCTTCCCTGAACACGTTGCTTCCTTCTACCGGATGCGACAGCGGCTCTACGTTCTCGGTATCGAGCTCGTTCAGCTTTTCCATGTATGCAAGTATCTCGTTCAGCTGCCCTGTAAAATTCTCAAGCTCTTCCCCGCTGAATTTTAATCTCGCCAGCTCGGCTATATGTTC
>JBJKTB010000383.1:0-5622 GCA_046703345.1 Ignavibacteriaceae bacterium | reverse complement strand
AGCGAAAGCAAAGAAAAAAGAGGCCGGAATCAGCGTAAAATTGATTAAGACTGTAAAAACAGGCAAAGGCACTTACAAATTTAACGAAAGATTTGTCGGCGTTGACGACATCAGCATAGTAACTGATATAAAGTATAAAAAATTTTAAGCGGTTCAAATACCGCTTTTTTTTTGCGTTTTGATGAAAATCCCCTCACTTTAAATTAAAATATTTCATTTCGATTTTGATTTCCCACTTGACTAAGTGAGGAAATTTATTATATTCTCCTTTACCACAGCACAATCCGAAAATTGTTTTTGCCGGTTTCGGAAAAGACATACAAAGATTCTAAATCTTGGCTCTAACTCTCGCATTAAATCTGCTTTTTAAGTAAAAGTAAATTTATTCACTTTAAAAAAGGAGGATGTTAAAAGATGTTTAACCCCAAAAAGCTAAACTTATACGGTCTGAAGGATATTGACAGCATCCCCCAATTGAGGCTCTTAAGCAAACAGGAAATATTTGACTTAAAGGTTGTCTCCAGTGTGCTTCCTTTCCGCACCAACAACTATGTTGTTGAGGAATTAATCGATTGGAACAATATCCCCGAAGACCCGATGTATCAGTTGACATTTCTGCATAAAGACATGCTGACCGAAAGGCAGTATAACAGAATGGCCGATTTAATTCAAAGAAACGCGCCGCCTTCAGAGATAAAAGAAACAGCGAATGCTATCAGACTGGAATTAAATCCTCATCCGGCGGGACAGACAACCGCGAACATACCGTATCTCGATGATGATCCGGTTCCGGGAGTTCAGCATAAATACAGGGAAACAACTTTAATCTTCCCGTCAAGCGGCCAGACTTGCCACGCGTACTGCAGCTTCTGTTTCAGATGGGCCCAGTTCGTCGGTATGAATGAGCTTAAATTCGCAACCGATGAATCAATGAGATTCCAGGATTATCTCCGCGAAAATAAAAATGTAACCGATGTTTTGCTTACCGGAGGAGATCCGATGATAATGGGGATCAGAAATTTGAAAGTATATATAGAACCTCTGCTCGGACCGGATTTTGACCATATCCGTTCGATAAGAATCGGTACGAAGTCGCTCGCATACTGGCCTTACAAATATGTTACGGATAAGGACTCCGACGAGGTTCTGAGATTGTTCGAGAGAGTTGTCGAGTCGGGCAAACATCTGGCAATCATGGGCCATTACAATCACTGGGCTGAGCTTTCAACTGAAGTGGCGAAAGAAGCAGTGAGAAGGGTCCGTAACACAGGCGCCGAAATTAGGACACAGTCACCGCTTATAAAGCACATCAACGATGATCCGGAAGTCTGGGCAAAGATGTGGCGTGAACAGGTAAACCTGGGATGCATTCCTTATTATTTCTTTGTTGAGCGAAACACCGGAGCCAAACATTATTTTGCAATTCCTTTGGAGCGCGCATATAAAATTTTCAGAGAAGCGTTTATAAAAGTTTCAGGTTTGTCCCGAACCGTCCGCGGCCCGTCAATGTCGGCGCTTCCCGGAAAGGTGGCTATTGAAGGCATAACGGAGATAAAAGGAGAGAAAGTTTTCGTTTTAACTCTGCTGCAGGCAAGAAATCCCGACTGGTGCAAACGTCCTTTCTTCGCCAAATTTGATCCGAAAGCCGTTTGGCTTAATGAGCTGGAACCAGCATTCGGAGAAGAAAATTTCTTTTATGAGGACGAATTGAACGACATAGTTCGGAGCAATTTCGGTCAGATGTTTTTTCAGAACGAAGAAGATAGCATCTCCAGTATAGATGCCGATATCATGGCTTGATAAACATTCCGTTTTCCGGTGCTGCGGCCTAAAAGGTAAATTATATCTGTCGCGGCACCGGCTTTATAATTTTAAATTGATTATACGGAAGTCTCTGTAATTTAAAACAGCTTCATGGATAAGCTTCCTTCTAGTTCAAGAAGCCTTTCCTTAATTCCCTCGCCGCCGCTGTAGCCGCCAAGTGAGCCGTCCGCGTTAATTACCCTGTGGCAAGGAATAACAATCGGCACCGGATTTTGCCCGTTCGCTTTTCCGACAGCCCGGATTAAATTCGGATCTCCGAGCGAATCAGCTATGTATTTGTACGATACTGTGCGGCCGTACGGTATTTTCTTTAGCTCTTCCCAAACCTGAACCTGGAAATTGGTGCCGCTTACATCAAGCGGAACCGTAAACAGTTTTCTTTTCCTTTCGAAGTATTCCCGCAGCTCGGAAACAACATTAAACATGAACGGATCATCGGGATGCAGTTTTGTGAGCTTCATATCTTCTTTTGAAGAAGATTTTTTCATTCGGATTCCGGTGATTCCTCTTCTTGAAGAATAAATCTTGAATTGAATGCCCTCAATCTCGGAAGAAGCGAAATATAAATTCTCGATATTATTCATATCCTTATCCCGAAGATATTGCTTTTGTGAAATTTATAAAAAAGAATCGAAAAAGGAAGAAAATTTTTTAAAATAAAAACCCGCTGCGTATCTACAGCGGGTAATTAATAATATTTAAATCTTCTTGTTTAAGCGGATACAACTTCGATAGCCGGATTGATGTCCCTTTTGAGCAAACCTTCAATTGCCATAAGAGTACCGGATATTGCTGTGGGGCAGCTTCCGCATGCGCCCTGATAATGTATCTTAACCGTATAACCGTCAACTCCGAGCACCTGGAGTCCTCCTCCGTCGTTTGCCAGAGCGGGCCTTACTTTCTGATCGAGAATTAAATTAATTTTTTTCATCAATTCGCCGGCGTTCTCATCAAGAGGTTTCAATTCCTTCTCTTCAGGTATTAAGCTTTTATCAAACGACTTCAAAAAATTAATAAACGGTTTTTGTATCTGTCCCCAGTTGGTCTCCGGAGATTTTTCAATAGTTACAAACTTATCCATGTAAAATACGGATACCACACCTTCAATCTCGAAAATCCCTTTAGCAAACGGATCATTCTCAGCTTCTTCTTTTTTGCCGAACTGCCTTGTTTCCACCATAAGAAGCCGCTCGTTTAAACTGAATTTAAGCGCGTGCGGATTGGGTGTTAAATCAACATCCTGAATCATCAACATATTATATTCTCCCGATTATTCGTACAAAAATAGTTTAATATCGAATTTTCTTCAAGTCAATTAAGACCGGGAATCCCAAGAGGTGACGAAGCGGATAATTACAATCTTCGTCTTAAATAATATATTAAAATCAAAATCTTTCTTTTATATTTCGTCACTATAAATTTGGGCGTTTATGAAAGACATTCTGATTATATTCACCGGCGGTACTTTTTCTATGATGATAGATGAGTACACCGGCGGCGCAGTTCCGCGATACTCCGGAGAGGAACTCATCGCGAAGATTCCCGAAGCCGAGGAACTAGCAAATATTACGTGCTACGACTTCGGGAAATACCCAGGCCCTCACATGACTCCCGAGCTGATGCTTAATCTTTCGGATAAGATAAAAGAACTGATGGCCGAAAAGAATTACAGCGGAGTAATAGTCACTCACGGGACCGATACGCTCGAGGAAACGGCTTACCTTCTCGATCTCACTATCAATACAGAAATTCCGATTATCGTAATCGGCTCAATGAAGAACAGCTCCGAACCGGATTGGGACGGGCCGCGAAATCTTTTAGACGCGGTGCAGATCTGCCTTAATCCCAACTGCCGCGGCCTTGGAGTACTGGTTTGCCTGAACGGCGAGATAAACGCAGCAAGCGAAGTTACAAAAACATATACCGATGAAGTGGATACTTTCAGAAGCCTTGATTTCGGAGCGCTAGGCTTTGTTCAAAACGGCAGAGTCATTTTAAACAGGCTTCCCAGGAAACTCGAAACATTAAAAACCGAAAAACTGGTTTCAAACGTTGATCTTCTTACCGTATATGCGGGAATGGATGCAAAGTTCTTTAAATATTCGGCCGACAGCGGCGCAGAAGGAATAATAGTGGAAGCTCTTGGAGTTGGAAATGTTCCGCCCGCTGCGTTTGAAGGAATAAAATATGCCGCGGAAAAAGGTATCCCTGTTATACTGGTTTCTCGCTGCCCCGCCGGGGAGACGATGGATATTTACGGTTATCCGGGCGCCGGTAAATGGCTGAGACAGATAGGAGTAATATTCGCGGAATACCTCAACGGACAGAAAGCCAGAATCAAACTAATGCTGGCTCTGGGAATTACGCGGGACCATGAAGAGCTGAGAAAAATTTTTGAGAACTAAAACTTGCGTTGTCAGACAGTTATAGATTCAGGATCTACTTTCTGTACTGACTTAACTTCTCTTCCAAGAAACAGCTCGGCAACTTCTTTGAACTTAGCCGGAATATCGCTTACGTAAAAATCGTGGTAGCCCACCGCAAATCTGTTTGTATGAAGATCGGTCCTATCGAGTTCGCTTCTTACTATCTCCGCGGAAGCGATTCCCGAATCGACTAGTTTAACTTTCTCGCCTATTACCTCCTGAATTACATCGGCAAGAATTGGGTAGTGAGTACACCCGAGAACAAGCGTATCAATTTCCAAATCCCTTAGTTCTTTCAAATATTCCTCGGCAATTACATAAGCGGCTTTGTGTTTAATCCACCCTTCTTCCGCCAGAGGTACAAATAAAGGACATGCTTTCTCGAAGACTTCGACATCCGGATTTAATTTTTTCAGCTCTGCGGAGTATGCTTTATTTCCCACCGTCGCTCTCGTTCCGATTACGCCTATTCTTCCGCTGCGCGTTTCCTTCAGCGCATATTTCGCTCCCGGCTCAATCATGCCTATAACCGGTACAGGGAATGCTTTTCTTAATTCGGTAAGCGCAACCGACGAAGCGGTATTGCAGGCTACAACAATGGCCTTCACGTTTTTGTTCATTAAAAACTTAGCGTCCTGAAGAGAGTACTCTATTACTGTCGCGTTGGATTTCGTTCCGTACGGAACTCGCGCGGTATCGCCGAAATAAACTATGTTTTCTTCAGGCAGCGCCGATGCTATTCTCTTTACAACCGTGAGTCCGCCTATTCCAGAATCGAAGACTCCGATAGGCTTTTCTTTTTCCATGAAGTTCAAGATTGTTCCTTATAACATTTGAGTAATTGTTGCCGAAATTTCCGATCTGATAAATTCGTAATCGTTCGGCGATACTTTCTTCCCGCTTCTGTCGAGTACATAAAACGAATCGACTATATCATCGCCCTTAGTGGAAATCTTAGCGAAATATATCATCAGGCCGAGCTGGTTCATCTTTGTTGTAACCTGGTATAAAAAGCCGAGCCTGTCGGGCGAAAAGATATCGACTATAGTATACTTTTCATGCTTCTCAAATTCAATTTTAACTCTTCCTGATCTTTTGAAGAACTTGCTCTCTATTCTCCACCATTTCGATTTCATCTTCGCGAATTCCTGGTTAAGCTGCAGCAGTCCGTTTATAACTGCCTGGAAGTCATTTTTCATCTTAGAGTATCGGTCAAGGTCGATCTTATTGTGCGTTCTAAAATCGGTAACGTTAAAAGTATCGATAACTATGCCGTCTTTGCGCGTAAAGATTTTCGCGTCGTGAATATTCGCGTCGTTAATAGAAAGGACGCCGCAGAGCTTTGAAAGAAGAGAAGGGAAATCGCGCGTAA
>JBJKTB010000382.1:0-2528 GCA_046703345.1 Ignavibacteriaceae bacterium | reverse complement strand
TTCTTGGCGATCCCGCGCTCAAACTTCCGGCAAATCCTGTAGCCGGTGTAAAAGGCAAACCGGAAAACGTTCCCGCCCAATACACTTTATATCAGAAATATCCGAATCCGTTTAATCCAACCACGGTGATAGCTTATCAAGTGCCTGCAAATAGTTTTGTTACATTAAAGGTTTACGACCTTCTCGGCAATGAAGTCGCGAATCTCGTTGATGAATTTCAATCAGCGGGCAGATACGGTATAACTTTTAACTCGGAGATTACAAAAAGCCGCATGCAGCTTTCGAGCGGAATATACATTTACCGGTTAACGGCCGGAAGTTTTTCCGCATCTAAGAAGATGATCCTTATTAAATAGTAAGATTAAATTAATCGATCTATTATACATATGCGGTGCTGATGTGCGTTATATTACCACGAGTTGATTAGGACGTAAACTTCTGATAAATTACAAAGCATTAAAGGGGTTAATTATTTGAACCGTAAGCGCACTATATTTTTTAAGTGGCTGATATTCGTAATTATACTTAACCTTCCGTCTTACGCCCAGCTGCGGAATATTTCAAATCAAGCCGATTATATTATAGTTACGCCCTCCTGTTTCGTTAAAACGCTGCAGCCGTTTGCTAAGTGGAGAGAAAGCAAATTTATAACGGTGAAGACGGTTACACTCGATCAGATATTAAACGAATTCCCCGATACGCTGACCGTCGCTCAATCGATACGCGATTTTTTAAGCTACGCTTATTCATACTGGCAGAGTCCCAAGCCCAGGTACGTACTGCTGGCCGGCGGTGTGGATTATATACCTTCAATAAGAGTCCGTTCTTTTTTGGCAATAGATCCGCAATTTCTTGAGGATTCTGTTTCTATCGATGAATGGTATTCCGTTAACAACAATGAGGAGAATACATGTCCGGATTTTGCTCTCGGAAGATTCCCAGTAAAAAGCAGCGCTGAGTTAAAGAATATAATAGACAAAACGATTTTTCTGGAAGATTCTGTGAAAATATATTGGTACAAATACAAGTGTGTGGTGTTAACCGATATTACCGACTCTCTCTCGTTTATACAAAGAGCCGAAGATTTTGTTGAGAGCACCGTGCCCTCATCGTATTCATACCTCGAAATTTATTCCTCAGCGTATCCGTCGGTGGAAGCCACAAGAAAAGTTTTATTCGATGCGATGGATGCCGGAAGTTTATTCATCAGTTATTACGGTCACGGTGCTCCGCATATCTGGTCGAAATACGGCATACTTAAATATAGCGATATTGATTCAATGAACAGGAGCGCACTGCCGTCAGTTTATACTTCGGTCTCATGCAGCCAGAACTTTGATGATTCGGGGGACAGCTGTCTTGTAAGAAATCTTCTTTCGGTACCTCATTCGGGAGCGGCTGCAATTCTCGCTTCGTCTGGAGTTAATATGCTGGATATAGGATCAAACTTCTTAAAGGAATTTTACCATTATCTAATGGGAAATACAAAGCTTACGGTCGGCGAGGCTTTTCTGCTGACAAAAAAATATTTTAATTATAAAAACATGAGCGAGGATGATTTTATAAGAAGGTTTACTTTTCTAGGTGATCCGGCGTTAAAGCTGCCGTTCGGAATGGTTACCGCATCCGAAGCGCACGGTAACGAAAACATAGGCAGTTTCGCCGTTGAGCAGAACTATCCTAATCCGTTTAACCCTTCCACCGTTATAAGCTACCGGCTGCCTGCCGGCGGACATGTATCGCTGAAAGTTTATGATATTCTGGGAAACGAAGTAGCAGTGCTGGTTGATAAAATTCAAGCCGCAGGAAGTTACAGCGTATCATTCAGTACGACAAGGAGGGATATCCGCACACCTCCGGCCAGCGGAGTTTATATTTACAGATTAACAGCCGGTGATTATTCCGCCGCAAGGAAGATGATACTGCTGAAGTAAAAGTCCGACGGAGATTAATAAAATTTAGTATTCATACATCATAAGTTTGAATGCATGGATACATTTACCTGCTCTTCCGTCCGAAAATAAATTCAAGGTAGCGCCAGTTCCTCTCCGCCCACGCCGCTTCGTTATGACCGGCTCCTTTAGCGATATAGAAATCGATATCTTTCCCGGCAGCATAGCCTTTTGCTTCGAGCGCCTTTACCATCTCTTCGGTACCGGGCTTTAATCTTGCGTCGAGCCCTGATGTGCCGACATCTATGTAAACTTTTAGATCTTTTCTCGGGCCGCTGTAATCAGTTACCTTCGGAATATAATTTATACGGTCTATATGGAACGCTGGTGAGAGGCAGGCAGCAGACGAAAATATTTCCGGGTGCTCCCATAGAAGCATGAAAGATATCAGCCCTCCGGATGAAGAACCGCCGGTTGCCGTGTTCGCCCTGTCGGGAAGAGTTCTTAAGTGCTTGTCGATGAAAGGCTTTAATTTACCGACGACAAAATTCATATAATCGCGGCCGAGTTTCGTATCGAGGTATTCAGTCATTCTATCAGGCGTATTATAAATCCCCACGATGATTATTTCTTTAA
>JBJKTB010000381.1:0-5344 GCA_046703345.1 Ignavibacteriaceae bacterium | reverse complement strand
TTGGGAAAAATTCACATCGGTTAAATACAGGAAATTAGTGAAATACTAATTCGATTCATTTAAAAAATGACGTATAGCGCCCCTGAACGCGGGAATTGTTAACAGCAACGGCTATTGCGTTTTTTGTCCCTACTATTATCATCATTCTGCTTGCTCTGGTAACCGCAGTATATAGAAGATTGCGCTGCAGCATTACGTAATGAGAAGTTGTCAACGGCAGAATGACGCAGGGATATTCGCTTCCCTGACTCTTATGAACGGTAATAGTATAGGCAAGAGTAATCTCGTCAAGATCGGCGGAGTCATAATCGATAACGTTTCTTCCGAAGTTAATCTGGAGCTTTCGCTTAACAGCGTCGAACCCGGTAACTATGCCTACATCGCCGTTGAATATGTCTTTCTCATAATTGTTTCTGAGCTGCATCACCTTATCGCCCATCCTGTAATTCATGCTTCCGCTCTTAAGAAGTATGCCGTTGCTGTTCAGTCCTTCCTGCAGGGTCTTATTCATTTGGGCGGTTCCGGTTGCGCCCTTATGCATAGGGCTAATAACCTGGATATCGTTAAAAGGATTCAGGCTGTACTTTGCCGGAAGCCTTCTTTGGCAGAGATCGAGTATAATTCCGGGAATACTGTTTTCATCGTTTTCCTCTATGAAGAAAAAATCGCCGTCTTTATCGATTGTCAAATCGGGAATGACGCCTCTGTTTATTTCGTACGCGGCAACTATTATCCGGCTTTGCTCAGCCTGGCGGAATATTTTTGTCAGCTTAACTACAGGGATTAATTCTGAAGCAATGAGATCGGCAAGGATATTACCGGGACCAACGGCCGGAAGCTGGTTAACGTCGCCGGCGAGGATTAAAGTTGTTTCACCGCTTACCGCCTCCATAAGCGAGTGAAGAAGAAGAGTATCTATCATTGATACTTCGTCTATCACAAGAAGATCGGTCTCAAGCTGGTTGTCGCCGCTGCGGTTAAACAAACCGGCAGAGGGATTATATTCAAGAAGACGATGGATAGTTCTAGCCTCCGTACCGATAACCTCAGTCATCCTTTTGGCGGCGCGGCCTGTGGGAGCGGCCAGCAGGATCTTCTTACCGAGCTCTTCATACAGTCTGATTATTCCCTTAAGCGTTTCGGTTTTTCCTGTACCCGGTCCGCCTGTTAAGATCAGCATTTTGTGCCTTAGCGAATTTTGAATGGCTTCGAACTGCTCAGATGTGAATCCTCCGCCTATTGCGGAGAGCAGTTTTTTATTTATTGAAGAGTCCGCCGGCTCGGATTCAACGAGTCTTTTAACAGCGAATTCCGATTCCTTTTCAGCGTAATAGAGCGAAGAAAGATATACTTTGTCGCCTTCTATATAGATATGCCCCTGATCTACAAGATTCACGAGATTAGGATCCGATTCAGTCAATTCAAAATTTATGAGGCTGCGGCAGTAATCAATTAAGACATATTCGGGAAGATAAACATGGCCGCTCCTGGCAGATTCGCTTAGTACATGAAGAATTCCCGCCTGAATTCTGTAAGGATGAGCATCTCCGAAGCCCGCGCTGCTGCCGATACGGTCTGCGGTTTTAAATCCTATACCCCATACATCGGAAACCAGTCTGTACGGGTTCGATTTAATTATCTTAACCGCGTCGTCGCCGTAAATATTATAAATCTTCATAGCCACCGACGTACTGATTCCGAATGACTGAAGCGACATAATAACATTTCGAATACCCTTCCGGTCTTCCCAGCTTTTACGAATCGTCTCAATCTTCTTACTTCCGAAGCCGCTTATCTCCAAGAGCCGTTCGATATGATTATCCAGTATGTCGATTGTCTTAGCGCCGAACCTGCTTACAATCTTCTTTGCTGTTCTCTCACCTATACCTTTTATAATTCTGGAGGAGAGGAATTTAATTATTCCTTCGGAAGTATCGGGATACAGCACTCTGAAGGATTCCGCTTTAAATTGTTCGCCGAACTTTTGGTGTATTCCCCACTCTCCCGTAAACTCAACCGATTCGCCGGCGTTAAAATGCGGAAGTATACCGACAACAGTTTTACCGTTCTCAAGCTTTATCACGCTGTAGCCGCTGTCCTCGTCGTAAAAACGGTAAACGTCAATATTTCCGGTAATGCGTTCCATCCGATAAAAATTAATTATTGTTAGCGAATATAATACGGCGGTGTTTAAGATTCATAATTACAATTTTATTTTATTGTTTCCCCTAAGAATAAATCGGCGTTTAAGCGGGGTTAAATTTGAACTGAATTTGTATTTATAAAGTAGTAATTTTCAGCGCTAATCAAAAGACACTTCTAAAAATCCGAAAGGAAGGGGCGGCAATGAGCAGCATAAATAAAATAAAAGGAAGAATCGGAATCTTAACCGGCGGCGGAGACGTACCGGGCTTGAATCCCGCGATCCGCGCGGTAACCATAAGAGCGTTAAGAGAAGGCTACGAAGTTGTTGGCATTAAACGCGGCTGGGGAGGAATGATAGACATGATCCGCGACGAAAAAGCCGACAACTCGAACAACTACCAGGTACTCAGCGAGGAAATTGTTAACAAAGCCGGAAGGACAGGCGGAACATTTCTTCACACATCCCGAACTAGGCCCAGCCATGTTCCCAGGATAAACGTACCGGAGCATTTAGCCGGGAAATATAATTCAGATAAAAACGATTTGACTGCCGAGGTGTTGAAGAACCTTAGCTATCTTAATATAGATTATCTTATTCCGATAGGCGGCGACGACACACTAAGCTACGCTGTAAAACTTCACAAAGAAGGAGTAAAAGTTATAGCTATACCTAAAACGATGGATAACGACGTTCCCGGGACCGACTACTGCATCGGGTTCAGCACATGCGTTACAAGAACCATAATGATGACGCACAGCCTGAGGACTTCGGCAGGATCGCACGAAAGATTTCTGGTAATTGAGGTATTCGGAAGATACGCGGGGTTTACGGCTCTGCTTCCTACAATGGCCGGCGCGGCCAACAGATGCGTTATACCTGAATATAAATTCAACATGGAAAAGCTGACGGAACTGATGGTGGAAGACCGGTACACAAATCCGAGCAGCTATTCAGTTGTGCTCGTTTCCGAAGGCGCTATGTTCGAAGGCGGCGAAATGGTTTTCGAATCGGGAGAAGCAGACCCGTTCGGTCATAAAAAACTGGGAGGAATAGGCGATTTGATATCGAGCAGACTTAAGGATCTTTCTCCTGAGTTTAATAAAGGCAAGAGAATCAATGTAATAAACCAGAGGCTTAGTTATCTTGTAAGGTGCGGCGATCCGGACGCGATCGATTCCATAGTGCCGATGGCTTACGGTAATCTCGCGCTTGATCTTATTCTTGAGGGAAAATCCGGACTGCTTGTAAATCTGAAAAACGGAAAATACGGAAACGCTCCCCTTGATATAGTTACTAGCACGAAGAAATCGGTAAACATAGAGAACTACTACAATACAGAAAGACTAAGGCCTAAATTTAAAAGCTTCGAATCCAAACCGTTGTTTATAATGACAAGCGAGTAATTTAAAATTTGATTTCCCCTTTCATCCGGCCGGGCGCGGAAAAAAATTAAACCAGCAAAACCGAATTTTCCGCGTCCTGAAAATAAGTAGGCACCTGCTTATCGGCGTCCATTTCATTAAGCCAGGTCTCCCCGTCAAGCAGATACCGGAACTGATACTCATTGTTTTTTTCCAACTCAAGAGTAATAGAAAAAGAACCGTCTTTTTTCTGTTTATTCATTGCGGTAGCCATAGTATTCCAATTATTGAAATCCCCTACAATAAAAGCTTTTTTATGTTTCTTAGCTATTTCTTTAGGGATGGTGAAAGTAACTTTACACACCGGCTTTTCTTTATGGTAAGACTTTTTTACTCCCATTTGTCCCTCCGATATAATTATGTAATCAATTAGTAATGAAAAAAATTAACACTTTCAAGTATTTTCATATAAAATTTGGGTAAAATCGAGGGATTTTAGTTAAAAAGGAACAGATAACCGGATATTTTACGCAATTCTGCGCCGCCGTTTGATTTTACCGAAGCATAAACTGGCAAACTCAGCAGACACTAAATCTTCTGTAAATCCTTATGGCGCCGGAAATAGCGCAGACATTAACGCAGATCCCGCATCCGTTGCAGCTTTGCCCGCTGTATTGAACGGGATGAGTTCCTAACGGATTTACGGAGTCAGAGATTCTTAAAGCATGTTCCGGGCAAACCTGTATACAGTCACCGCATCCGCTGCACAATTCGGCTTTTATGGCAACGCGAACGCCGTAATTTCCCGCAGAATTAGGATCACTCGAAGTTGGAGAATGCGCAGGCGGATTACCGTAAGTCTTTTGCTGAATTCGCTTAGAGGTAAATTCCGAGGAATTTAAATTTGAGCTCATATTTCCCCCTTTTGAACTTACAAATTGCTGCATGCGGCTTAGTTTCATTTGCAAATCCAAGCCGCTGAATAACAAATAAATTATCCTTTGATAAATATAAAATAGATTCTTTAAAGATCAATTCAATATAAGCGATGAATAGGATCACAAAAATCAAAGCTGACAAATAATTTGATTGACAATCCATAAAAAGAAATATACATTATTACGCAGAGGAATTAATGAATCATACCCGGATTTATCAGCTGCGGATACAGCTAAAATTCCTTTTCTGCTGAACAGGCAAACCGGGATTAATATATAACAATTCGGAGGGCCGCGAATGTTTCCCTTTGCTTTAAAAGAATTTAAAGCTTTAAACCAGGGAATTCTAAATTCATATATACTTTTTCATAACACCGTTTCATTTCCTTCGCTTCAATCATTCCTTTCAAATTCAATAACAACTTATTTAACAATACCGGCATTTAATAATTTCTTTGATGCACGGTATTCCCGTAATTTTTTGTTGATCAGTCAACCTTAAAAGGAGGAGTTATGCGTATCAGAGGTTCAAAGGGAAGAAAAGACAGATTGATTAAAGAGAGCAGAAAAGATGCTTACATCAGGAACATAACGCTGAGAGAGCCTTCAGTTTGCAGGGATTGCGGCGCCATGTTTGTGAACGGCCGCTGGACCTGGAAACAGAGAGCTGAAAATTTCCACGAAACCCTCTGTCCGGCATGTAAAAGAACCGCAGATAATTATCCCGCCGGATATATTGAGATAAAAGGTAAATTTTTTAGGGATCACCGGGATGAGATATCGAATCTTATAAAAAATACGGAGAGGCTTGAAAAAAACGAGCGCCCGCTTGAAAGAATTATGTCTATGAAGAATAACAACGATCATGCTGTTGTAACAACTACCGGCATTCACGTAGC